>DASSCD010000095.1:0-9597 GCA_035698005.1 Gaiellaceae bacterium
GGCGTGAGCGGCGGCGGGATCGTCCGCCCGCTCACGCTCGACGACGCGGCCGCGCTCGCGCGCCTGCTGAGCGCCGGGCGCGGGCCCGATGCGCCGTTCGTGCCGCTGAGGGATGACGCGTTCTTCACGGTGGACGGGCAGCGGGCTCGGATCGAGGCGGCGGAGCACCTCTACGGCGTCGTCGACCGTGGGTCGCTCGCCGGGACCCTCTCCTTCTCGAACGTGGCACCCATGCCGTTCGCGAGCGCGACGCTCGGCTACTGGATTGCCGCCGAGCATCGTGGGCATGGGCTCGCGACGCACGCGGTCGCAGCCGCCGCCGACCTCGCGTTCGGCGAGCTCGGGCTGCATCGCCTCGAGGCGGCCACGCTGGTCGACAACGTCGCGTCACGGCGCGTGCTCGAGAAGAACGGCTTCACCGGGATCGGGCTCGCTCCCCGGTACCTGCACATCGCGGGCGCCTGGCGCGACCACCTCCTCTTCCAGCGGACCGTCGAGGATTGATGTCGGACCGGTGTCAGACACCGCTCCGCCAGGCTCATTGTCGACAAGGCTCCACTAGACACGGCACGGGAGAGCCGACGCGTCCACCCGACGGGCTTTACACGCGGCAGGCGTGGCGAAGCGGCTGTGGATTCGTCGGCGCTCTTTCGTTCGCAAGCGCTCTTGACAGCTCTCGGTGTCTGACACCGCAGGCGCGGTATCGTCCGGCCGATGGCCGTCGCGACCGACCGCGAGTACGGGCTCTTCATCGCCGGCGAGCTCACCGAGCCCGCGTCCGGCGAGGCCCGCGAGCTGACCGAGCCCGCCACCGGTGAGCCGCTCGCCCGGGCCGCGATGGCCGGGGAGGCGGATGTCGACCGCGCAGTCGAGGCGGCCCGCGGCGCCCTCGCAGGCGACTGGGGGAAGACGCCCGGCACCGAGCGCGCCCGGCTGCTACACGCGCTTGCCGACGCGATCGCGGCGAACCGCTCCGAGCTCGCCGAGCTCGAGGCACGCAACGTCGGCAAGGCGATCTCCTCGGTAAAGGCCGAGCTCCACCAGGCCGTCGAGAACTTCCGCTTCTACGGCTCGGCGATCGCGTCGATCGGCGGCCGCTCGAACCCGATCGGGGGCTCGCTCCTGTTCTACTCGCTCAAGGAGCCGGTCGGCGTTGCGGGGCAGATCGTCCCCTGGAACTACCCGCTGATGATGACGACGTGGAAGCTCGCGCCCGCGCTCGCGGCGGGCTGCGCGGTCGTCCTCAAGCCGGACCCGCAGACGCCGCTGACGGCGATCCGCATGGCGGAGCTCGCCGCCGAGGTCGGCTTCCCGGCGGGCGCCGTCAACGTCGTGCCTGGCGACGGGCCGACGACGGGCGCCTACCTCGTCAGGCACCCGGGCGTCGACAAGGTCGCGTTCACGGGCTCGACGAGGACGGGCGGCGAGATCATGCGGCTCGCCTCCGACCCGGTGAAGCGGGTGACGCTCGAGCTGGGCGGCAAGAGCCCGAGCCTCGTTTTCGCCGACGCCGACCTCGCGAGCGCGATCCCGAGCTCGGCGTGGTCGATCTTCTACGCCGCGGGACAGAGCTGCGAGGCGCGGTCGCGCGTTCTCGTCGAGAAGCCGCTGTACGACGACGTCGTCTCGAAGCTGGGCGAGCACGCGGCCGCAATCCGTGTCGGGGACCCGCTCGATCCCGAGACCCAGATGGGCTCCCTCATCTCGACGGCCCACCGGGACCGGGTGCACGGCTTCGTCGAGCGCGGGACGGGTGAGGGCGCCGAGGTCGTGGCCGGCGGCGCCGTCCCCGAGGGCGTCGGGGCGTTCTACCCGCCGACCGTGGTCGCGGCGCCCTCGAACGAGCTCGAGATCGTGCAGGAGGAGGTCTTCGGCCCGGTCGTCGCCGTGACCCCGTTCGAGGACGAGACCGAGGCGGTGAAGCTCGCGAACGACGTCCGCTACGGCTTGATGGCGACCGTGTGGACGGGCGACCCCGCCCGCGGGCATCGACTCGCCGCGCGCATCAAGTCGGGAACGGTCGGTATCAACATGCCGTACACAGCGTTCCCCGGGATCCCGTTCGGCGGCTACAAGCAGTCGGGCTTCGGGCGCGAGCTCGGGCTCGAGACGCTCGACCTCTACCTCGAGACGAAGAGCGTCATCGTCTCCACCGGCTCGCGGCCGATCAACCCGTTCGGTCTGTAGTGCGAACGGGGGTGCTGGGCGCGGTCGGCTCGACGCCGCTCGTGCAGCTCGAGCGCCTCGTCGAGCCCGCGATGGCCGAGGTGTGGGTGAAGCTCGAGTCCGCGAACCCCACCGGCTCCTACAAGGACCGCATGGCGCTCGCGATGATCGAGGGCGCGGAGCGCGACGGCCGGCTCAGCCCGGGTCAGACGGTGGTCGAGTACACGGGCGGGAGCACGGGATCGTCCCTGGCGTACGTCTGCGCACTGAAGGGGTATCCGCTCCGCATCGTCTGCTCCGACGCGTTCGCGGCGGAGAAGCTGCGGACGATCGAGGCCTTCGGCGCCGTCCTCGAGATCGTCTCCAGCCCGGAGGGCATCACGCCGGAGCTCATCCCGCGCATGATGGAGCGGTCGCAGGAGATCACGCGCGAGGTCGACGGCTACGCGACCGACCAGTTCCGGAACCGCGACATGCTCGAGGGCTACGGGGCGCTCGGGGACGAGCTGCTCGAGGAGCTGGACGGGCGCGTGGACGCGTTCTGCGCGTACGTCGGGACCTCGGGCTGCTTCGTCGGGGTGACGCGCCGTCTGCGCGAGTCGCTGCCGGAGGTCGAGCGCGTCGCCATCGAGCCGGCCGAGTCTCCCGTCCTCTCCGGCGGTGAGCCCGGCACGCACCGTATCGAAGGCGGCGGCTCGGGATTCTGGCCGCCGCTCCTCGAGCGGGGGGACCTCGACCAGGTGGTCGCGGTGTCGACCGCCGACGCGTTCGCAATGGCGCGGCGTGCGGCGCGCGAGGAGGGACTCTGGTCGGGGCCGTCGACGGGCGCGAACCTCACCGTGGCGCTCGACCTCGCGCGACGGCTCGGCCCGGGCAAGCGGGTGGTGACGCCGCTCGTCGACTCCGGGCTCAAGTACCTCGGCGGCGACCTCTACTCGTAGGGAGTCGCCGTGCGCTACCGCTGGGCGGTCCTCGGTGCCGGCTCGACGGCGATGGCGAGCGCCGCGGTCCTCTTCGTCGGCCTCCCGGTGCTCGCGCCGACGCTGCGTGAGGAGTTCGCGCTCTCGCTCTCCGGGGTCGGCGTCCTGCTCGCGACCGCCTGGGTCGGTGGGACGCTCACGCTCCTTCCCTGGGGCCTCGCGGCCGATCGCTTCGGCGAGCGGCTGGTCATGGCCGCCGGCCTCGCAGGTTGCGCGGCGTGTCTCGCGGGAGCGGCGTTCGCGCCGAGCGCCGTCGCCCTCGGCGGCCTGCTCGCGCTCGCGGGAGCCTCCGGAGCGAGCGTGAACGCTGCGAGCGGGCGCGCCGTCATGCAGTGGTTCGACGCGAGCGAGCGCGGGCTCGCGCTCGGGGTACGGCAGACGGCCATCCCGGTGGGCGGCTTCGTCGCGGCTCTGACACTGCCCGCGATCGCGAGCGAGGGCGGCTCGGAGGCGGCACTCCTGTTCATGGCAGTCCTCTGCGGCGTCGGCGCGCTCGTCAGCGCGGTCGTGCTCCGGGACCGTCCCAGCGCTCACGAGCTGGAGACGGCCACGGTGCTCGGCACGCTGCGCGACACGCGCCTCTGGAGGCTCTCCCTGGGCAGCGGCCTCTACCTGTACGCCCAGCTCGCGGTGATCGGGTTCGGCGTCCTCTTCCTCCACGACGAGCACGGCTTCTCCGACGGACGGGCGGCGCTCGTGGTCGCGGCCGCGCAGGTGCTCGGCGCGGTGTTCCGGATCGGCGGCGGCCGCTGGTCCGACGTGCTCGGCCGGCGGGTCGTGCTCCTGCGCGGCGTGGGCCTCGCGATCGCGGCGGCGCTGGCGGTCGTCGCAGGGCTCGCGGGCGGTCCCGTGTGGCTGCTCGTCCCCGCGCTCGCCCTCGCGGGCGGCCTCTCCATGGCCTGGAACGGGCTCTCCTTCACGACCGCGGCCGAGCTGGCGGGGACGCGCCGGTCGGGCGCCGCCCTCGGCTTCCAGCAGACCGTCCTCTCGGGCGCAGGCGTCGTCGCCCCCGTGGCATTCGCCGCCTCCGTCTCGGTCACGTCGTGGCCGGCGGCGTTCGGACTCGCTGCCGTCTTCCCCGTGGCGGGCTGGCTCGTCCTGGGCGCGCTGCGAGAGCACTAGGCTCCGCACGGTGAGGGTCCTCGAGCGGCTCGAGCAGCTGTACGCGATCGGGGGCGGGCCCGGTGCGAACCGTCCGCACCCCGGTCCGGCCGAGGACGAGGCGCATCGGCTCGCCGCCGAATGGCTGGGTGAGGCGGGCCTCGTGGTCGAGGTCGACCGTCACGGCAACCTCCTCGGACATGTCCGACACCCCGGGCCCGTGTGGGTCGGGTCCCATCTGGACACCGTGCGGCAGGGAGGCAAGTTCGACGGCGCGCTCGGCGTGGTCGCCGCGATCGAGGCGGTCGAGCAGGTCGGGGCCGGCTCGGTGGTCGTGTTCAGGGGGGAGGAGGTCGGCTGCGTCGGGAGCCACGCGCTCGTCGAGAGCGGGGACCCGCTGCCGGACGCGTTTCTCGAGCTGCACGTCGAGCAGGGGCCCGCTCTCGCCGACCGGGGCGCGGCGCTCGGGGTCGTGACCGGGATCGTGGGCTACGCGCGCGGCGAGCTCGTCTTCCACGGGCGGTCGGGCCACGCGGGGACGACGCCGATGGCGGGCCGTGAGGACGCGCTCGTCGCGGCCGCTGCGTCGATCCTCGCGATCCGGGAGGCGGCGGCGGGCCTCGACGGCGCGGTGGCCACGGTCGGCCAGGTCGTGGTCGAGCCAGGCGGGGTCAACGTGATCCCGGGCAGCGTCCGGATCTCCGTCGACGCGCGCGCTCCGGACGCAGCGACGCTCGACCGGCTCGTCTCCGCGATCGGGCTCGAGCCGGCGAGACGCACCGAGCCGGTGGCGATGGGCTCTCGCGTGCAGGCCGCGCTCCGCGAGGAGATCGCCTCGCGAGTCCTCCCGGTCGTTGAGCTCGCGTCGGGGGCGGGGCACGACGCGGGCGTTCTCGCCGCGGCCGGTGTCGACGCCGGGATGCTGTTCGTGCGGAGCCTCGCAGGCGGCGTCAGCCATTCGCCGGACGAGCTTTCCTCGGACGAGGACGTCGCGCTCGCGGTCGAGGTGCTGGCCGCGGCGCTCCGCCGGCTCAGCGCTCGCTGAAGGTGATGTCCTGCGCGCCGTCCCAGAGCATGCGCCGCCCCAGTTCGCGCAGGCTCTCGACCCCGGAGACGATCGTCGCGAAGTGGTTCCCCGCGAGCGCCCCGGCCTTGCTCGCGAAGGCCACGTAGCCGTAGGCGAGCAGGAGCTCGGTCTCGCTCACGCCGCCCGGGTAGAAGATCAGCTCACCCGGGCTCGGGTAGCGGGTCGCGTTCTCGGGGCCGATGCCGACGTCGAGGTCGCCCATCGGGATCCAGCCGCCCTCGCCCGACCAGCGCACGTGGATGATCTTCGACTCGAGCGGCAGCATGCGCCGGAACGCGGCGACCGTGTCCGGGGCGGCGTCCTCCTCGAAGCGGGCGGTGAACACGAAGCCGCCGGCGGTGATCTCGAGCACGGCGCGACCCTACCCGCTCGTCGCGACCCAGGCTCCGAGCAGCTCGCGCTCCTCCTCGGTGATGCCGGTCACGTTCCCGGGCGGCATCGCCCGTGTCTCCATCGCCTGGCGCCGGATGTCCTCGGCGCGCGCCTCGATCTGTTCCCGAGTCTCGAAGCGGACCCCGAGCGGCGCCGAGGCGCCCGAGTGGCACGTCGCGCAGCGCTCCGCGAGCACGGGCTGGACCTGCGCGAACGAGACCGGACCCCTGACGTCGCTGCCCGCCTCCTCCGGCTGGAGCCAGAGCGCGAGCGCCACGACTCCCGCCCCCGCGACCGCGGGGATCCACCATGCGCGCCGTCCCGAGTGCCAGCCGTTGAAGAAGACGCGGATCAGCGCCGTCAGCACCGCGATCGCGACGAAGACGAGCCAGGCCTCGTCGGCCGAGAACACGAACGCGAAGTGCCCGGCCAGCATCGTGAAGAGGACGGGGAGCGTGAGGTAGTTGTTGTGCACCGAGCGCTCCTTCGCGTCGAGGAGCGGTGCGGGGTCGGGCTCGCGCTTCCCCTCCATCGCGGCGACGAGGCGACGGTGTGCGGGGATGATCACGACGAAGACGTTCGCCACCATGATCGTCCCGAGCATCACGCCGACCTGGAGATACGCGGCCCGGGGGGAGAAGAGCTCGCCGGACGCCCATGCCGCCACCGCGACGAGCCCGGTGCCGACGACCGCGAGCGCGCCCTGGCTGCGGCGCCCGACCGTCCGGCAGAGCGCGTCGTACACGACCCACGCGACCACGATGCCGGCGAGGCTGAGCGCTATCGCCTGCCATTCCTCGAGGTCCGCCGCGTCCCGGTCCACGAGCCGCAGCCCCGCGTCGAAGTAGTAGAGGACGACGAACAGCGCGAAGCCGGAGAGCCAGGTCGTGTACGCCTCCCACTTGAACCAGTGGAGCGGCTCGGGCATCTCGGCCGGAGCGAGCCGGTACTTCTGCGAGTGGTAGAGGCCGCCGCCGTGCACGCCCCAGAACTCGCCGGCGACGCCTGCGTCGGCGTCCTCGGCGCGCTTCGGCGGCCGCAGGGAGAGGTCGAGGCGGACGAAGTAGAACGACGCGCCGATCCAGGCGATCCCGGCGGTCACGTGGAGCATCCGCAGAAGGACGTCGAGGACGTCCCTCAGGTACGGGTCCACCGGTCCCTCGCGATCGCGACGAGCTCGCGGCAGCCGGCGTCGAGCTCCTCCTCGCGGGCGCGCGCGATCCGCCCGCGGAGCACCTCGAGCACCTCCCGCTTCGGACGGCCCGCGACGAAAACCACGAAGCGGAAGCCGAACTTCTCCTCGTACACCTGGTTCAGGTACGAGAGCTCGGACAGCACCGCCGGCTCGGCGTCGGTCCCCTGCTCCGAGGCAGAGCGCGGGGAGAGGCCACGCGCGCCGATCGCTGGGTGCGCGCCGAGCGCTTCCACCTTCTCCTCGTCCGTGAGCCCAGCGAGCACCTCGTCCGCCCGCCCCAGCGGGTCCTCGATCGCCGCGAGCCGCTCGACGAGCGCAGTGCGTCCCTCGAAGAGCCCGGCCAGCTCCTCGACGCTCAGCTTCCGCGGTAGGTCGCGCATCCGTAGGGCGAGACGAGCAGCGGCACGTGGTGGTGCCCGTCGGCCAGCTCGACCTCGAGCTCGACCTTGGTGAAGTAGGGCGACGGCGGCCAGAACACGAGCTCGTACCGGCCCGGGTCGAGGCCTGCGGCGAGCTCACCGATCCGCCCGTCGGGGCCGGTCTCGGCGGAGGCGAGCACCTCCCGCTTGCGGCAGAGCTCGACCTTGACGCCCGCGGCCGGCTCTCCCTTTGCGGTATCGAGGACGTGGGTCGAGACGGAGACGCTCATTCGCCCGCGAACCTTCGCGCCTGCTGTCGCTGCTCGGCGGCGATCTGCGCCTCGTCGGCGTTCACGAGGGCGCCGCCCCGCACGACGTCCTCGCCGCCGACGACGAGCCGGTCGACGCGGTGCGGCGCCGTCAGGACGAGGCCCGCGACGAGGTCGGCCGCGCCGGCGAGCTCGAGCCCGTCCGTGCGCCAGACGGCGAGGTCGGCCTGCTTCCCGGGCTCGAGGGAGCCGATGTCGTTGCGTCGGAGGACGGCCGCGCCACCGCGCGTTCCGAGGCGCAGCGCCTGGCGGGCCGTCAGCGCGGTCGGGGCTCCGCGACTCCGCGCAACGAGCAGCGCCTGCTTGACCTCGAAGAGGAGGTCGCTGCGCTCGTTCGACGCCGCCCCGTCCGTGCCGAGCCCGACGCGGGCACCCGCCTCCACGAGCTCCCGGGCGGGCGCGACTCCGGCTCCGAGCCGGAGGTTGGACGTCGGGCAGTGCGCGACGCCCGTGCCGCTCGCCGCGAAGTCCGCGACGTCGTCCTCGGACAGGTGGACGCAGTGCGCGCACCACACGTCCTCTCCGAGCCACCCGAGGTCGGTGAGGTACTCGACCGGCGTGCAGCCGTAGAGCTCCATGCAGTACGCGCTCTCCTCGACGGTCTCGGCGAGGTGCGTGTGCAGGGGCAGGCCGTGGCTCCGGGCGAGCTCGGCCGACTCCTGCATCAGCCGCTTCGTCACGGAAAACGGGGAGCAGGGGGCGACGGCGAGCTGGACGCGCGCTCCGGGGCCGGTCTCGTGGAGCTCCTTCGCCAGACGCTCGGTGTCGGCGAGCACCGCGTCCGGCTCCTCGACGAGCTCGTCCGGGGGCAGGCCGCCGTCCGACTGCCCCAGGTCCATCGATCCGCGGGCGGCCACGATACGCACCCCGAGCTCGCGGGCTGCCTGTATCTCGGCCTCGATCAGCCCCTCCCGGCTCTCCGGGAAGACGTAGTGGTGGTCGAAGGCGGTCGTGCAGCCGGAGAGCGCGAGCTCCGCGAGGGTCGTCCGCGCTGCCGCGTACTCGGCTTCGGCATCGACCCCGGCCCACACCGGGTACAGCTCGCGGAGCCAGGTGAAGAGGTCGGCCTCCTGCGCTCGTGCGCGCGTGAGCGACTGGTAGAAGTGGTGGTGGGTGTTGACGAGCCCGGGCGTGACCACCGCGCCGCCGAGGTCGACTCGCTCGTCGGCCTCCGGCTCGGCGCCCTCTCCGACGTCCCGGACGACCCCGTCCTCGACGAGAACCCAGCCGGACGGGTGCTCGGTGCCCTCGTCGTCGCAGGTGACGATCCAGCCGCCCGCGTAGAGGGTGCTCACAGGCCGCCCTCTGGCCTGTGAGCGGGGAGGGGTGTGGGGAACCGGGAGGTTCCCCGCGCTCTCAGGAAGAAGGGGGCTCGCGGGGGAAACATGGTTGCCCCCGCGACCGCGAGCCGACGGCGAGCGGTGCTCACGCGCTCCCTGCCTCCACCGCGAGTGGGACGAGCTCGAAGCGGTCGACGTCCACGAGCCCGCGGTCCGTGATCTTCAGGCTCGGGATGACCGAGAGCGCGAGGAACGCGAGCGTGAGGAACGGTGTCGCGCCGGCCCAGCCGAGCTCACGGGCGGCGTCGTTGCACGCGAGGCTCCGCTCGATCACCTCGTCGAGCGGTGCGTCCGCGAGCAGGCCCGCGACCGCGAGCGGCAGCTCGGCGCGGATCGTGCCGGCCTCGACTGCGACGATGCCCCCGCCGATCTCCGCGAGCCGTGAGACGGCGACTGCCATGTCCTCGTCGCTCACGCCGATGACGACGATGTTGTGCGCGTCGTGCGCGACGGTCGACGCCAGCGCCCCGCGGGTGAGGCCGGACCCGTGCACGAGCCCCCTTCCGATCCGCCCGGTGCCGAGGTGGCGCTCGACGACGGCGATCTTGACGAGGTCGCGCGCAGGGTCGGCGACCAGCAGGCCGTCGGCCACGGTCGGCGACTCGACGAGCGACTCGGTGACGATCTGGTCGGGCACGAGCCCGATGACGCGCGCGTCGCCCCCGCTC
>DASSCD010000096.1:0-4301 GCA_035698005.1 Gaiellaceae bacterium
TGGCAGCGGGCGTACGCCGAGGCCTCGTCGAGGGGCCGGAGCCGGTCGCGCTTCCGCTGTCCCCACACGTCCCCGGACCCCTACCAGAAGGCAGGTGGAAAAGAAACCCCGGCCGCCGGGGTGGTGCGGAGTTTGCGACGAAAACCTGGCTCCGCTACGAGGCTGCCCAGCGACAGCTCCAGGGGCTCCAGTCGCGGCCGGAGTCCACGAAGTAGCGGTGCGCGGCGAGTGCCTGCTCATGCGCGCTCGACCCGTGCCCGAAGAGGCGGCGCTCGTTCGCTCCCATCTGGAAGAGCCCCAGGTACTGGCCGTTCTGGGCAGTGGTCGTGAGGCGGGACTCGCACCAGGCCACGCCGATCGCCTGCTCGGCGTAGGAGCCGAACACGGCACGGATGGCGACCCTCGGTGGTGCTTTCGCGAGCAGCCGCGCCTCCCGCCGCGCCTCACGCCGCGCGATCTGGTGGCGGTAGTACGTGATCTCCCGCCGCACCCTCGCCAGCCGCCGCTTCGCGTGCGCGAGCGAGGCGCGGGCCGTGCGCCCGGTCGCGGTCGCGCTCAGGAGGAGTCGGTGGCTCTCGAAGAACCGGATCGTGCCGCGAAGCCGACGGTCCGTGTCGAGCTTGTGCTGGAGCTTCGCGTCCAGCGAGACTAGACGCTTCGTGCGCTCCGTCGCCGCCGACGCACCGCCGCTCGTTGCCGCCAGGGCCTGTGTCGCGAGAGCGAACGCGCACAGGCCAACGAGTAGGGCTTTCAGGGTCGTACCTCCTGGTCGGGGACAGGGGCGCGGCCTCACCCACGAGAGGCCGCTCGTGTCTCACGAATCAGGAGACGGTAGCGAATGCGTCACGAGGGACCGAGTAAACGCTTACAAAATGCTCAAGGACCGTGTCACGATCGTAATCCCCGAGGAAAACGGCCCCGCGGACGATCGGGCGCGCTGCGAGGCTGCGGGGCAGGGATTCGAACCCCAACTTCCTGGTCCAGAGCCAGGCGTCCTACCGTTAGACGACCCCGCAACGGGCGGACGGAGTCTAGCCGGTCAGGCTTGCGGCGAGTCCGGCTCCCCGATCTCGAGCCGGTACACCGGCACCAGGCGCTTCTCGGCCTCCGTGTCGATGCGCGCGACGACCTCGACGTAGGGCTCGAGGCCCGAGCCGCGCAGCTTCGCCTTCAGGAGCCCGTCGACCTGGTAGATGCCGGAGGAGTTGTTCATGACGATCTCGACGGCGACCGGCCGCGTCTGCCCGTCCGCGATCCGCACCTCGTCGATCGCCGCCGCGGACAGCGAGTGGATCGAGACGGAGCCGCGCTCGAAGGGGATCCGCGAGCGGCCCTTCGCCATGTCGAGCGCGTCGGCCACGCGCAGGATCCCCGCCTCGAGCGAGAGCGGCTCGCCGTCGGCGCGGTGGCTCGTGATCGCCTGCAGCACCTCGGAGACGATCACGGTGCGATCGGGCTCGTCGTAGAGGTCGGCGAGCAACTCCCGTATCTTCGGCTCCGCGAGGAAGAGGCTCCAGTCCTCGTGGTTGCGGCGGTGCACGGACATGCCGACGTCGTGGAGGAGCGAGGCGAGGACGACGACGATCTCCGCGTCCTCGACGGCGAGCCGGTAGTCGCCGACGAGCGAGGGCTCGACGCCGTTCTTCGTGAGCTGGCGGAGGAGCTTCAGCGCGATGTTCGTGACGATCTGGATGTGGACCCACGAGTGGTCGTTGATCTCGAGCCGCGCGACCGCGTTCACGTTCGTGACGTGCCACCAGCCCTTGATCTGTGCGTCTCCGTCGACCTTCTCCAGGAGCCGCCTCAGCTTCCGGTTGCCGCGGGCGGGCACGCGCAGATGCATCGCGGCGACGGCCTCCTCGGGGGTCAGGAGCGTGGTGTACGCGCTGTCGAGCGCGTGCGACTCCTCGAGGACCTGCTCGGTGTCGCCGTCGGTCGCCACGCCTCGAAGCCTAGAGCTTCCAGCTTCAGGCGACCTCGGCCGCCCAGTCCCCGTAGAGGCGGGTGTACGCCCCGCCGGCGGCGATGAGCTGCTCGTGCGTCCCCTGCTCCACGACGCGGCCGTGGTCGAGCACGACGATGACGTCGGCGCGCCGGATGGTCGAGAGGCGGTGGGCGATGACGAACGCCGTGCGTCCCGCCAGGAGCCGGCGGAGCCCGCGCTCGATCCTCCGCTCCGTGCCGATGTCGACCGAGGACGTCGCCTCGTCGAGGATGAGGATGCGCGGGTCGGCGAGGAGTGCCCGGGCGAATGCGACGAGCTGGCGCTGACCGAGCGAGAGCCGGAACCCCCGCTCCCCGAGCTCGGTGTCGTAGCCGTTCGGGAGCTCCGCGACGAACGCGTCCGCACCGACCGCCGACGCCGCCGCCTCGACGTCTTCCCGGCTCGCTCCCGGGCGCCCGAACGCGATGTTCTCGGCGACGGTGCCGGAGAAAAGGAACCCCTCCTGCGGGACGATGCCGAGCTGGGAGCGGATCGACTCCTGCGTGACGTCGCGCAGGTCATGGCCATCGATGGTGACGCGTCCGTCACGCGGGTCGTAGAAACGGGCGAGCAGCTTCGCGATCGTCGACTTGCCGGCGCCGGTGTGGCCGACGAGCGCCACCGTCGTCCCGGCGGGGACGTCGAGGTCGAGCCCGTGCAGCACCTCGGGGAGGTTCCCGTAGCCGAACCTGACGTGCTCGAAGCGGACGTGACCCTCGATGCGGGGCAGCGGCGCCGCGCCGGTCGCGTCGACGACCTCGGGCTCCTCGTCGAGGACGTTGGTGATGCGGTCGAGAGCGGCCGCCGCCGAGAGGAACGTGTTGTACAGCTGGGAGAGCTGCTGCACCGGGTCGAAGAAGTTCGCCAGGTAGAGCGTGAAGGCGAGCAATGTGCCGACCGTGATGCTCCCGTCGACGACGAGCGCGCCGCCGAAGCCGAGTACGATCGCCGTCGCGACCGAGGCGAGCACGTCGACCGCGGGAAAGTAGAGCCCGTTGAGGACGACCGTCTCGTAGTTCGACTCGCGGTAGCGCTCGTTCACGCCGCGGAAGGTCGCCTGGCTCGCGGGCTCTCGCGTGAACGACTGGACGACACGCATGCCCGCGATGTCTTCGGCGAGCGTCGCGGTCACGAGCCCGAGCCGCTCGCGGACGCGCCGGTACGCGCGGTTCGAGCGCCTCCTGAACCACGCCGTCGCTGCCGCCATCAGCGGCAGCACGATCAGGGTGGCGAGCGCGAGGCGCCAGTCGAGGAAGAAGAGAACGATCGCCGTACCCCCCAGCAGGAGTGAGTTCTGGACGAGGCTCGAGAGGCCGTCGGTCACGAGCATGTCGAGCGCCTCGACGTCGTTCGTGATACGGCTGATGATCGCGCCCGTCCGGTTCCGCTCGTAGTACCCGAGCGAGAGGTGCTGCAGGTGGCGGAAGAGGTCGATCCGGAGGTCGGCGAGCGCGCGCTCCCCGACCCAGCCCGTGAAGTACGTCTGCGCGCCCGACAATGCGAACGCGGCGGCGCCGGCGGCCACGAACGCGACGACGATGACCGTGAGGCGTCCGAGGTCGCCCTCGGAGATCCCGTCGTCCACCGCGAGCTTCGCCAGGTACGGCGGCAGGAGGGCGACGAGCGTGAACCCGAGGAGCGTCACGACCGCGAGCGCCGCCCGCGCACGGTACGGGCGCGCAAGACGAACGAGGACACCGAGACGTCTCCGCGTCTGGCGCCAGCTCCAGTCGTCGACCCGGGCGCCCCGCTCGTCCGTGAGATGGCTTCCCGCCTGCCAGACCTTCATCGAGCGGCGCGCCTCCTCTGGGGCACCCCGGCCCACCACCCACTGCGAGCGTAACCGGGCAACGTCCGCGAGTGGGACACGAGACCGTGTCGACTGTGTGCCGATCGACCGAGGGGCGTCGCCGCGTTCGCCCGCGAACGCCAGTCGACTCCGCAACGCCATGCGGGAGCCCTCATCCCGCAACCACCTGCTGCAGCAGCCCGTGCTCGTGGATCTCGCGGAAGAGCGGGCTCTCCTCGAGCAGCTCGGCCTGCGTCCCGCGCGCGGCGACCCGTCCGTGGTCGAGAACGACGATCTCGTCGGCGAGAGCGATCGTGGAGAGGCGGTGGGCGATGATGATCGTGGTCCGGTCGCGCATGACCTCCTGCAGGCCCGCTCGGATCCGCGCCTCCGTCGTCGCGTCCACCGACGCCGTCGCGTCGTCGAGGACGAGGATGCGGGGGTCGATGAGGAGCGCGCGGGCGATCGCGATGCGCTGGCGCTGGCCCCCGGAGAGCGTGATGCCGCGCTCGCCGACCACGGTGTCGT
>DASSCD010000097.1:0-3597 GCA_035698005.1 Gaiellaceae bacterium
ATGCGCGAGCGGCGCGGCCTCGAGGACGTGCGCCTGCTGTGCGCTGGCCCGGGGCGACTCACCGAGGCCCTCGGTATCACGGGAGCGCACGACGGGCTCCCGCTCGACGGGCCGCCGTTCGAGCTCGTGTCCGCATCCGGCCCCGTCGCGACCCACGCGACGACGCGCGTCGGCATCACGCGCGCGGGCGACCGTCTCTGGCGGTACCTGCTCGCCGGGTCTAGCTTCCCGAGCCGTCCCCGACCACGAGCCGTACGGTGAGGCCGGGCTTCACGGCGACCCCGGCCCGTGGACGCTGACCGAGGATCGTTCCCGTCGGCCCGCGCGCGCTGACGGCCCGGACGCGCAGCTTCAGTCGCCGGAGCTCCCGGTTCACGTCCGAGACGCTCGACCCGACGAAGTTCGGGAGCTGGCCGTACTGGGCCTTCGAGACCCAGAGCTGGACGGAGTCGTTCGCGGACAGGCCTCCACGGCGCGGGTCCTGGTTGACTACCAGCCCCGGCGGCTGCCCGATCTTGGCGGGAACGTACGCGATGTCTGCTCCGAGCGGCTGCGTGCGCAGCTGGGCGACGGCCTCGTCGGCGCTCATCCCGACGACGAGCGGCACGGAGACCTCGTTCGGCTTGCAGTCCGCCGTCGTGGACGGCGCGTGCCCGGAGAAGTAGGCGACGAGGCGCGCCTCGTGGCAGTAGCCGTTGTCGAGCTGCCACGTGCCGTCGCGCCTGACGACCCAGTTGCCCGAGGAGCCGAGGTACGGGGGCGCGGGGAAGGTCGATCCCGAGGACTCGTCCTTCTCGACGCTCTCGACGAACCGCTTCCAGATCTGTGCGGGGAGCGTGCCACCGGTGACCGGCTCACCGCCGAACTCGGTCAGCATGGGCCGTAGCTTGTTCGGGTACCCGACCCAGACGGCGACGACGAGATCGGGTGTGTACCCGACGAACCAGGCGTCGCCGTAGTTGTCGGTCGTCCCGGTCTTGCCGGCGACGCTCACGCCGGGGATCGCCGCCCGGCGCCCGGTCCCGAACCGCACGACGTCGCCGAGGATCCCCGTGAGCACGTCCGCCTGCCCGTCCTCGAGCACGCGGGTGGGCTGCGGCGTATTCTCGTCGACTTTGCCGGACCGGATCCGCTCGACGCGCTCCACCACGCGCGGACGGTCACCGAGGATCGCCCCGTCCACGCGCCTCCCGCCGTTCGCGATCGTCGCGTACGCCCGCGCCATCTCGAGCGGGTTGACGGCGACCGACCCGAGCCCGATCGAGAAGTAGGCGTCGAGCGGGCTGCTGATCCCCAGGGCGTGGGCGGTCTCGACGATCGCCTTCGGGCCGACGAGATCCGTGAGCTGCGCGTAGACCGTGTTGTCCGACGAGACCATCGCGCGGGCGAGCGTCACGCTGCCGAGGTAGGTGTGGTCGTAGTTCGTCACGCTCCAGACGCGGTCGCCGGCGTCGATCGCGACCTTCTTCGAGACGAGCTCCGTCTGCGGAGAGATCCCGGCCCGCATCGCCGTCGAGAGCACGATCGGCTTGAAGGCCGAGCCAGGCTGGCGCTCCGCCTGGGCGGCGAGATTGAACTCGCTCTCGCGGAAGTTGCGGCCGCCGAACATCGCCTTCACCGCGCCGGTGCGCGGGTCCATCGCCACGAGCGCCGCCGCCGGCCCCTCCGGGTTCGAGAGCACCCGCTCGATCGCCCGGCGGGCCTTCTCCTGCAGCCCGAGATCGATCGTCGTCGTGACCCTCAGCCCTCCGCCGAACACGCGCCCCGCGCCGTAGCGCTCGACGAGCTGGTCCCGGACGTAGTTGACGAAGTAGAGGCCCTTGCCGCGCGTTCCCGGGAGCCGGACGTTCCCCGGCTGGGGCATCCGCGCCGCGTCCGCGCGCACGAGGTCACGCCGGGTGATCTTGCCTTGCTCGAGCATCAGCGTGAGCACGTGCAGGCGCCTGGCCTCGGCCTTCCGCGGGTTGGTGACCGGGTCGTACAGCGCCGGGTCCGAGGGGATCCCGGCGAGCAGCGCGGCCTCCGGGAGCGTCAGGTCGCTCGCGTCCTTCTTGAAATACGCCCGCGCCGCCTGCTGGATCCCGTACGCGCCGTTCCCGAAGTAGATCGTGTTCAGGTACGCGGTGAGGATGCGGTCCTTGCTCCAGCGCTGCTCGAGCTGCCAGGCGAGCGCCGCCTCGCGCACCTTGCGGGCGATCGTCTTCTCGTTGCGGATGTAGGCGTTCTTCACGAACTGCTGCGTGATCGTGGATCCGCCCTCGACGATCGACTGGTGCTTGATGTCCGCCCACAGCGCGCGCCCGATGCCGCGGACGTCGATCCCGTTGTGGTCGAAGAAGCGCTGGTCCTCGACCGCGACGATCGCCTGCCGCATGATCGGCGCGATGTCCTCGGTGCCGACGAGCACGCGGCTTTCGTCCCCGCGCAGCACCGCGAGGACGGTGCGGCCGTTCGACGCGTACACGACGGTGTCCACCTCGGAGCGCTCCGCGGCGGGATCGAGCGCGGGGATCTCGCTCGCGACCGCGCGCACGAGCCCGAACGTGAAGGAGAGGACCGCGAGCACGAGCAGGACGCCGAGGAGCGCCGCGAGGCGCCTCTTGCGTACACGGCGCGTGCGCGCCGACGCCCCCTGCTTTCTCCTCACCCGCAAGGCCCCGAGTGTAGCCCCCGACGCGCTGTGGCCTCGCAAAAGCGACGTTCAGACGGGCAGCGAGCCGAGGATCGGGTCGGTGGTCGGGGCGTCGACGCCACCCGCGTTCTCGACCGTGACCGCGACGACCTCGCCCTCGTCGACGGTGCCTTCGACGGGAATCACGTCCACGCCGTCGGCCCCCTGGGAGAGTCCTGCGCTCGCCGCCTCTCCGCCGTGAGGGACGATCCACAGCTGGTAGATCTGGCCGGCGGGCGCGGGGCCTAGGTCGTTCACGACGAGGACAGCGTTCCCGTCCGGATCGACGACCAGGCGACCGTCGGTGGCGGCGCCCGGCTGGAGCGCGACCGACCGTGCACCGGGATCGGCGAGGACCGCGGCGGCCGCCCGCTCGCGCTCGAGCGCAGCTCGCGTGTCGTCGAGGTCGCTCGAGAGGCCCGCCGCCCAGAGACCCAGAGCGAGGGCGACGACCGCGGCGACCCCTGCGGCCGCGGCGAGCACGGGAACCGTGCGCCGCCGCCGCGACGCGAGCGGGACGACGACCTGCGGCTCCTGGCGTGCTTGCGAGAGGATCCGCTCCCGCAGCTCCCCGCTCGGGGCAGGGCCGGATGCGGCGACGGCGAGCGCCTCCGTCGTCTGCCAGAACGCCGCGAGCTCCTCACGGCACTGCTCGCAGCCCTCGAGGTGCGCCTCGTATGCCCGGCGCTCCTCGGGCTCCAGCGCATCGAGCGCGTAGCCGGCGGTCAGCTCGTGAATTCCGGTCTCCATGACCCTTCCTGTGCGGACTCGTCCAGGAGCTCGCGCAGGCGCGCGAGCCCTGCGAACATCCTGCTCTTGATCGTACCGAGGGGCACGCCGAGCCTCTCCGCGAGCTCGGACTGCGAGAAGCCGCCGTAGTACGCGAGCTCGAGCGCCTCACGCTGGGTGTCCGGCAGCTGGCTCAG
>DASSCD010000098.1:0-5701 GCA_035698005.1 Gaiellaceae bacterium
AGCGTCACATCGTGTTCCGGGACAACGGAACGCTCCTCACCGAGGAGGTGATGGGCCTCGAGGGCTTCTCGGGGAACGAGTCGATCCTCTACCACCTGCAATCGCCCTGCCGCGTGAAGGAGCTCGGCGCCTTCACGCCGATCGAGCGCGAGGAGTGGTTGCCGGAGACGCATGCCCACCGCCTCCAGAACACGTACGACGTGCCGCCGCAGGGCGACGAGATTGCGGGGCGCCGCACGCTCATGTGGAACGACGACGTCGAGATCTCGTTCTGCCGGCCCGACTCGACGATGGACTACTTCTTCCGGAATGGCGAGGGCGACGAGGTGATCTTCGTCCACGAGGGGTCCGGGAGCCTGGAGACGATCTTCGGGGACGTTCCGTACAAGGACGGCGACTACGTCGTGATCCCGCGCGGGACGACCTACCGGTTCGTCCCGGAGGGCCCGCAGCGGTACCTCGTGTTCGAGACTCCGGGCCTGATCGAAATCCCCCACCGCTATCGCAACGAGTACGGGCAGATCAAAGAGGGCGCCCCCTACTACCACCGCGACCTCCATCCGCCGACCGAGCTCAACACCCACCGCGACCGCGGCGACCATCTCGTCAAAGTGCGCGTACGAGGCGGCTACCAGGATTACGTCCTCGACTACCACCCCTTCGACGTCGTCGGTTGGGACGGCTACCTCTACCCGTGGACGTTCTCGATCCACGACTTCGAGCCGATCACGGGGCGGATCCACCAGCCGCCGCCCTCGCACCAGACCTTCCAGGGACCGAACTTCGTCATCTGCTCCTTCTGCCCGCGGAAGCTCGACTTCGACCCGGACGCGGTGCCGATCCCGTACCACCACTCGAACCTGCAGTCGGAGGAGATGATCTACTACGTCTCCGGCAACTTCGGGTCGCGCAAGGGGATCTCGGTGGGGGCGATCACGCTCCATCCCTCGGGTCTCCCGCACGGGCCGCAGCCGGGCCTCGCCGAGAAGTCGCTCGGAGTCGCGGAGACGACGGAGCTCGCGGTCATGTGCGACACGTTCAGGCCGCTTCGGCTCTCGACGTTCGCGCGCGACCTCGACGACGGGCGCTACGCCTACTCGTGGTACGAGCCGCCCTCGGAGGAGCCGAGCCTCGCCGGCGTGACGAGCCACCTGTAGCGAGCCAGGTGGACTCCGAACGCTTCCTGCGGGAGCTCCCCGGGCTCTTCGACGACTTCCCGCGCTCGGAGCACCCGCGGGACCGCCGCTTCGCGCCCGTCCTCGAGGTCGAGAACCTCGCCTCCGAGAACGTCCTCGCGCTGCTCAACCTCGCGGCCTCGTGCCTCGGCCCCGACGAGGCGTCCGTCGAAATCGGCGTCTTCCACGGCGCCAGCCTGATCGCGGCGATGCTGGGCAACGAGGAGCACCGCTTCGTCGCCGTCGACAGCTTCGTGCTCGGGGACGGCAGCGCGGAGAGCGTGGAGGCGAACCTCGGGCGCTTCGGCCTCCGGCTTCCCGAGCTGCACGTCGGTGACGCGTTCGAGCTCGTCCGGCAGGGGGCGCTCGAGGGCACGCCGGTTGGCGTCTGGTACTACGACGCCGCCCACGACTACGACTCCCAGGTCGAGGGCCTGCGCATGGCCGAGCCGCTCCTCGTCCCCGGTGCATTGCTCATCGTCGACGACACGGACTGGGACGACGTCGGGCGGGCGATGGACGACTACCTCGCGGGGCAGCCCCGAGCTCGGCGCCTGCTCACGATCGAGGGCAAGGATCGCGGCTTCCCCCAGTGGTGGGAGGGCATGCAGGTCCTCGTCTGGGACAGCTAACGAGCTGCGCTTCGACCGCGGCCCGAAGCGGCCGCCCTCTAAGGGTTTCCGCGCGGTCGGAGCCCGCGCTCGCGAACTCCGACCTTGCGCAGAGAGCGGCCTACTTCGCCCGGATCGTCAGCTGTCGGTTGAGGACGGTGCCGTTGATGTCGTTCAGCGCGAAGGTGGCCGTGTACGTCGTCTTCGCCTGCACGCCACCGCGCGGGAAGCGGAGCCGGGCGGTGATGGTGCAGTCGGATCGCAGCGGAGAGGTCTGCTGATCGACGGCGATGAGCCGGTTCTTGATGAAGATCCGCCACGTCATCCCGATCGCCTCGCCGGTCGTGTCGCCCACGCAGTAGCGGCGCGTGTACAGCGTGACGCTCGGCGTCAGCGTCCCCTTGCGGAAGGTGTACACCCCGTTCCGCGCATCGAGCGGCTTCGCGGCCCGCGAGAACGCGTTGGGCGACGATCCTTTCGCCGATCCGCTTCGCGTGTAGATGCCCGAGTCCCACGGCTGCCCCTGGCTGTCGTGGTAGACGAACCAGATGAACATCTCGACGTAGGGGAGCTTCTTCGTCATCGCGATCGCCTGCCGGAGGTACGCCGCCTGCGTCGTGTAGGAGATGCCGAAGGATCGGTCCGGCGGGTTCGTCTCGTGGCCGTACTCGGTGACCCAGATCGGGACGGTCTTCCGCTTGAACCAGCGCTTCAGCTCGGTCTCGAAGCGCGGCAGCGAGGAGAGCGTGACGTTCGGCCACTTGACGACCTGGCTCGGTCTCGCGCTCGCCCTGAACGGGTACGGATGGTGCGCCCAGGCGTCGAACTTCAGACGCGGGTTCGCCTTCGCGACGAGCTCGGCGAAGCGCCCGGGCGAGTGGTCGGGGCGCAGGCCGCCCGGCTTGTCGCTGCCGCGGGGCGAGGTCTCGCCGATCGCGATGCGCGCGCGGGGATTTCCGGCCTTGATGCCCACATACGCCGCCGCGTACAGCTTCGCGTAGTTCGCGGGTGCGAGCGACTTGCCGCGCGCGTTGAACTGGGGCGCAAGGAAGCGGGTCAGGTTCGGCTCGTTCCACACCGACCAGAAGCGCACGAAGGGATAGCCGTTGAAGCGTCCCGAGTAGCGGGACGAGATCGCGCGCGAGAACGCCGTGAGATCGGAGAGCCGCCTCGGCATGCGGTTGGCGGCGGCGCCGCTCGACCACCGCGGCGTTCCCGAGATCGTGAGCATGACCTCCATGTCCGCCCGCTGCGCCTCGCGCAGCGCCTCGTCGAGGTCGTCGAACTTGTAGGAGGGGTCGAACGGGTCGGACGCAATCGCCGGCCGCTCGGGCGCTACGAGGTTCCACTGCACGAGCAGCCTCATGATCGACGCGCCGTCGCTCGCCGACGACTGCACGCGGCTCGTCCGATCGCCCTCCCAGCGGAAGCTCGGATCGTCGTGGAAGCCCACCCACATGCGCTCGGCTGCAAGCGCGGCCGGAGCGGCGAGGGCGGCGAGTGCGCACAGCAAGAGGGCGAGGCGGAGGGTGCGTCTCACAGGATCACTCCTTGGCAGGGCGGGTCCGGACGGGCGGCAAAAAGCTTCCGGCACCCTAGCGGGTCGAATGTGAGGCCGGTGTTAGAAGCCCGTTCGCGTTCCCCACACCGGCTCCCGTACACTCAGGCGATGGACTCGGTGTCCGTCTGGGAAGCCCTGTTCATGCTCGTCGTCCTCAAGATCCCCGTGGTCTACCTCGGCTGCGTCGTCTGGTGGGCGATTCGAGCCGAGCCGCTTCCCGAGGGCGGGCCTGACGAGGCGCCCGCGCTCGTGCCGCTCTCGCCGTGCGGCTGGGACGACTGGAAGCGACGGCGTGCGTCGAGCTACTCGCAGCGGCGGCCCTACCGGCCCTTCACGCCGGTTCGGCCTGCGCTCGGAGCGCGAGCATGAGTGCGATTCCCCAGCAGCGGCGCGCGGACACGATCGCGGGCTTCCTGTGCGCGTTCTCGCTCGCGCTCTCTGGTATCGCGATCGTGCGCAGCCCCGGCCTCCTCGCGCCGGCGGCGATCGTCGTCGCGCTCGTCGCGGCCCGGATGACGGAGTCGCACCGCGCGCTCGCCGCGTTCTCGGTCGCCGCCGCAGGCTGCTCGTTCTTCCTCGGGATGCTCGTCGCGGTCTGGACGGACAACCCCATCTTCTGAACGGCCTGCTGCTACAACCGCAGTGATGGGCAGCCCCGAGCAGCCGTCCGGCCTGAACGCCGGGTACGTCGGCCTTCTCCTCGAGCAGTACCTCGAGAACCCGCAGGCGGTCGACCCCGCGTGGCGTGCGCTATTCGAGGAAGCGGACGAGGAGCTCCTCGCCACGCTACCCGGCCTCGCCCGCCTCGTCTCGGCCCGTCCCCCCGACGGGGGGAACGGCGCCGCGGCCGTGGTCGCGCCGGCCGCAGCTCCGCCTGCCGCCCCCAGCGAGTCGCCCGCGGCGGACGTCGAGCTCTTCCGCGCGGTCGCGTCCGCGATGGCGCTCGTCGACGCGATCCGCTCGCACGGCCATCTGGCCGCCCATCTCGACCCGCTCGGCTCCGAGCCGCTCGGCGATCCGGCGCTCGACGAGAGCCAGCTCGAGATTCCGCTCACGCCGGAGCTCCAGGCGCGGATCCCGGCGTCCGTGCTCGGCGTGCACGTCGAGGGCGAGACGCTCGCGGACGTGCTCCCACGGTTGCGGGAGGTCTACTGCGGGACGATCGCCTACGAGATCGAGCACATCTCCGACCATGCCGAGCGCACGTGGCTGCGGCGGGCGATCGAGTCCGGGCGCTTCCGGCAGCCGCCGGCCCCGGAGGAGCGTCGCGCGCTGCTCGAGCGGCTCGCGCAGGTCGAGGCCTTCGAGACGTACCTGCGCCGCGCGTTCATCGGTCAGAAGCAGTTCTCGATCGAGGGGCTGGACGCGCTCGTGCCGATGCTCGACGAAGCGCTGGAGCTCGCTGCCTCGGGCGGGGCGCATGAGGTCATGATCGGGATCGCGCACCGCGGCCGCCTCAACGTCCTCGCGCACACGGTCGGGCGCAGCTACGCGTCGCTGCTACGCGAGTTCGAGGGCGAGCGCACGATCGACGCGCTGGTGACCGATCCCGAGGGCGGCACGGGCGACGTGAAGTACCACCTCGCGGCATCCGAGGCCCGCCAGACGCGCTCCGGCGAGATCCAGGTCACGCTCGCGGCGAACCCGAGCCACCTGGAGGCGGTCGACCCCGTCGTCGTGGGGCTCGCGCGCGCCGAGCAGACCGACCGCTCGCGCGGCGCCGGGATCCACGACCCCTCGGTCGCGCTGGCCATCCTCATCCACGGCGACGCCTCGTTCGCGGGCCAGGGCGTCGTCGCGGAGACCTTCAACCTCCACTCGCTGGACGGCTACTCGACCGGCGGCACGCTGCACGTGATCGCGAACAACCAGATCGGCTTCACCACCGATCCCGCCGAGGGGCGCTCGACCCGCTACTCGAGCGACCTGGCGAAGGGCTTCGACGTGCCGATCGTCCACGTGAACGCCGACGATCCCGAGGCGGCGCTCGCCTCGATCAGGCTTGCGCTGGCCTATCGCGAGGAGTTCGGCCACGACGTTGTCGTCGACCTCGTCGGCTACCGCCGCTTCGGCCACAACGAGCAGGACGAGGCCGCGTACACGCAGCCGCTGCAGGCGGCGCGCATCGACGGGCAGCCACCCGTGCGCGAGTCGTACGCGGCGCAGCTCGTCGCAGACGGCGTGCTCTCCGCAGACGACGCCACCACGCTGGTCGACCGCACGATCGAGGTGCTGCGGACGACGCACGACGAGCTGCGGACGACGTTCGCGGTGCCGGTGCCGCCGGCCGAGGCGAAGACGAGGACGGACACCGGCGAAGCCGTGGTCACGGCGGTCGCCGCGGACCGCCTGCG
>DASSCD010000099.1:0-6160 GCA_035698005.1 Gaiellaceae bacterium
CCGTTCGGGAACACGCTCCGCACGTACACCCCCTTGTCGACCCCCCGTGCGCGCACCTCGACCACGCGGTGGCCCTGGAGGATCTCGGCCGGCGCGCCGGCGAGGTGCTGGCCGAGGTCGTTCAGGAGCTCGTGCGCCCTCCACGACCCGTACTCGGGCTCGGCCTCGCGGTAGTGCCACGCGATCGCGCACGCCTTGCGCTCGACGTGCGCGCCGGGCACGTCCTCGGCGACCTTGCTCATGAGCCGCTCGATCGGCCGCATCCAGGAGAGGTCGAGGTCGAGGAGCGTGCGCCACTCGCCGCCGGGCGGCCGGGCGAGGTACCCGTGCTCTGCGCACAGGTGGACGGGGAGCTGGCCGAACCACTGCTCGAGGTTGCGGCGCCGGCGTCCGCTGACGATGTGGACGTCCGTGGCCGGCAGCGCCGCCAGCTCCCGGAGCAACGAGCGGATGTCCCGCGTGGGCACGGCGAGGTCCGGGTGCGGCTCGAGCTCGCGCAGCGTCCCGTCGTAGTCGAGCAGGATCGAGCGCAACTCGGCGCGGCGGAACTTGCGGACGAGCTTCTCCTTCACGGATCCCTCCGCCTCGGGCGGCACGGGATGCCGCCGGTCGCGGGTCGCGTACCGCCCGAGACGGGTGAGGAAGCCGTCCGCCCACTTGCGCGTGTCGAGCGCCTCCACCCGCCGCGCCATGGTCTCGAGGCGGCGACGCCGCTCGGGCTGGTCGAGCTCGAGCGCGGTGCCGAGCCGCTCGACGACGCCGTCGACGTTCCACGGGTTGACGAGCAGCGCGCCCGGGAGGACCTGCGCCGCGCCGGCGAACTCGGACAGGAGCAGCGACCCGCGCCAGCGTCCCGGCAGCCCGGGGGCCGTCTGGCAGAGGACGAACTCGTGCGCCACGAGGTTCATCCCGTCGCGGATCGGGGTCACCATCATCACGTCTGCGCGGCGGTAGAGCGCGACGAGCGCGGGCTTCGAGATGTTGCGGTGGAGGTACTCGACCGGCGTCACGCCGGGCTGGGCGTAGCGACCGTTGATGCGCGCGATCAGGAGCTCGATCTCGTCCCGCTGCTGCCGATACTCGGGGCTCTCGAGCCGCGAGGGCACGAGGACCTGGAGCATCCCCGTCGTCCGGGCGGTGGCCGGGTCCCGCTCGAGGAGGCGCTCGAACGCCATGAGCTTCTGGGGGATCCCCTTCGTGTAGTCGAGGCGCTCGACCCCGAGGATGAGCTTGCGGCCCGCGTACTGCTCGTCGAGCTGCGCGAGCAGGCGCGCGCTCTCGGGATCCTCCAGGGCCTCGCGGAAGCCGACCGTGTCGATGCCGATCGGGTCGACGCCGATCCCCACGCGCCGCCCGCCGACTTCCATCGCGTCCGGCTCCGAGTCCAGCCCGAGGACGCGCAGGCAGGACGAGCGGAAATGCCGTGCGTAGTCGCCGACCTGGAAGCTCACGTAGTCGGCGCCGAGGATTCCGCGCAGCACCTCCTCGCGGGCGGGGAGCAGGCGGTAGACCTCGGATGACGGGAACGGCGTGTGCAGGAAGAAGCCGATCGAGAGGTTCGGCGACCGCCGGCGGAGCATCGCCGGCAGGAGCATCAGGTGGAAGTCGTGCACCCACACGCGCGAGTCCGGGCCGCAGTGCTCGAGGACGGCATCGGCGAAGCGCTCGTTTACATGCACGTACCGCTGCCACGCCTCCGGCGTGAGCCGCAGGCGGTCTCCGAAGTAGTGCAGGAGCGGCCACAGCGTGTCGTTGCAGACGCGGCCGTAGAAGTCCTCTTCCTCCTCCGCGGACAGGAAGACCGGTACGAGGTTGTCCTGCTCGAGCCGCTTCGTCACCTCGGGCTCGAGCTGCTCGGGAACGACCGTCCCAGGCCAGCCGATCCAGACCGCGTCGCCGCGAACGGCCCCGAGCGCCGCGGCCAGCCCGCCCGGCGAGGCCTCTACGTCGAAGCCGTCGTCTGCGAGCGAGAAGCGGACGGGGAGCCGGTTGCTCGCGATGACGAGCGCGTGATGTCCGGTGTGCAGAGCCACGTTCGCCTTTCGTCGTTCCGGAGCCGTGCAGGTAGGTACAACCTACGCGTCCGCGAATAGTTCACGGAATGGCACACGGCCTCGGCATCATCGGCAACTGCTCGTACAACGCGCTCCTCCGGGACGGATCGGTCGAGTGGCTGTGCTGGCCGCGCCCGGACTCGAGCTTCGTGTTCGGGCCGCTGCTCGACCGCGATCGCGGCGGGGCCTTCTCCGTCGCGGGCGTCGACGCCGACGACGTGCGCCAGGAGTACGTCGAGAACACGAACGTCCTGCGCACGGTGTTCAGCGGCCCGAACGGCGCCTTCGAGCTCTTCGACTTCGCTCCCAGGTTCGCGCTCTACGACCGCTTCTTCAAGCCCTCGATGCTCGTGCGCATCCTGCGCCCGCTCTCGGGAGAGCCGCGCGCGCAGGTGCGCTGCCGGCCGACGTACGAGTACGGGCTCGCCGAGATCGGATCCTGGCGCGCCTCGAACCACATCGAGTACGCGGGCTTCCCGACACCGGTCCGGCTGACGACGAACGTGCCGCTCACGTACGTCGAGGACGAGCGGCCCTTCCTCGTCGACGAGGACTGCCACCTGGTCCTCACCTGGGGCGAGCCGCTCGAGGCGGGGCTCGAGGAGACGGCCGAGCGGTTCCTCGAGCGCACGCTCGACTACTGGCGCCGCTGGGTGAAGGGGACGCGCGTGCCCCGCGACTACCAGAGCGAGGTGATCCGGTCCGCGCTCGTGCTGAAGCTCCACCAGTACGAGGACACCGGGGCGCTCCTCGCCGCGACGACGACGAGCCTGCCGGAGCACCCGGGGTCGGGCCGCACGTGGGACTACCGCTTCTGCTGGCTGCGCGACGCGTACTTCACGCTGAACGCGCTCGAGCGCCTCGGGCACTCGGAGGAGATGGAGCGCTTCCTCGAGTACCTGCGCAACATCGCGGAGGAGGGGGAGGGCGTCCTCCAGCCCGCCTACCGCATCAACGGCGCCGCCGAAGCGGCCGAGCGCGAGCTCGACCACCTGTCCGGCTACAACGGCGACGGCCCGGTCCGCATCGGCAACCAGGCCTTCGAGCACGTCCAGAACGACGTCTACGGGGAGATGGTCCTCGCGGTCAGCCGGCTCTTCCTGGACACGCGCTTCGTCGGCGAGATCCCGCCGCAGACCGCCGTCGGCATCGTCCAGGACCTGCTCGACCAGATCGAGGCCCGGCTCGAGGAGCCGGACGCGGGCCTGTGGGAGTTCCGCGAGCGGAGCCGGCTGCACTGCTTCTCCGTGCTCATGCACTGGGCCGGAGCCCGGCGTGCGGTCGAGGTCGCCGAGGCGCTGGGCGCCGAGGGGCTCGCTGCGCGCGCCGGAGAGGTCGAGCGGCGCGCGGGTGAGCTCCTCGACGCCCGCTGCTGGAACGACGAGGTCGGCGCGCTGACCCAGGTCGCCGGCGGGAGTGAGCTCGACGCCGCGCTCCTGCTGGCGGTGCACCTCGGATACCTCGCCTCGGACGACCCGCGCGCGACCTCGCACGTGGACGCCATCCGCGCCCGGCTCTCGGTCGACGGCGGGCTGCTCCGCCGCTACTCGTCGCCCGACGACTTCGGCATGCCGCACGCCGCCTTCACCGTGTGCACGTTCTGGCTCGTCGAGGCGCTCGCGATCCTGGAGCGGACGGACGAGGCGCGAGAGCTCTTCCACTACCTGCTGTCGCTTCACAACGGGCTCGGGCTCTACTCGGAGGACATCCTCCCGGACACGCTCGAGCAGAGCGGCAACTTCCCGCAGACGTACAGCCACGTCGGGCTGATCAACGCGGCGTTCAGGCTCTCGCGGCGCTGGGATTGAGGGCCCCGAGCGCGCGGTACGTCTCACGCGCGGCCTCGACGCCGAGCGGGAAGGTCTCGAGCAGCATGCGCTCGTTCGGGGAGTGCGTGTGGCTGTCCGGGAGCGCGAGCCCGGCCATCACGGTCGGGATTCGGCGCCGCGCGAGCGCGGCGACGATCGGGAGCGTGCCCCCGGCCCGGACGACGAGCGGCGCTCGTCCGAACACGCGGCCGAAGGCCTCCCGCGCGACCCGGAGCGCCTCCGTGTCGCGCGGGAGGACTGCAGCGGGCGTCACGTCGGACTCGATGTCCAGGGTCGCTCCCTCGGGAAGCGCCTCCCGCAGGATGCGCTCCGCGGCCGCCGCCAGCGGCGCGGCGTCCTGCCCGGGGGCCACACGGATCGTCACGCCGGCGGACGCCGCCGACACGAGCGTCGTGTTGCGGAGGCCGGGCTTCCCGCCGAGGATGCCCGTCACGTCGAGCGAGGGCTCGACGAACGCGCGGACGTAGAACTCCTCGGCCGCCTGCGGGTCGAGCGGCACCGCGCCTACCCGTTCCAGCTCCTCGGCTCCCGGCGGCAACTCGCTCCAGCCCGCGAGCTCGTCGTCGTCCGGCGGAGTCACACCCGCGCGCAGGGCCTCGGGAAGCCGGCCCTCACGCGGGTAGAGCGCCTCGAGGGCGTGGGTCAGCGCGTGGATCGCGTTCAGTGCCGTCCCTCCGTAGTGACCCGAGTGGAGGTCGCGCTCGCCGGTACGGACCTCGAGGTCGAGCGCGACGAGGCCGCGCGTCGCGACGACGAGCTCGGGCCGGTTCCGGCGCTTCATCCAGCCGTCGAGGATCACGCAGGCGTCCGCCTGCCCGTCGTCGGAGTCGAGGAAGCGGATGATCGCGTCGCCGCCCGTCTCTTCCTCCCCGTCGCACACGACCCGGATGGTCACCGGGAGCGCGGCGTCGCGCACGAGCGACGCGATCGCCTCGAGCTGCATCCAGAGCTGGCCCTTGTCGTCTGCGACGCCGCGCGCGTACAGCCACTCGCCGCGCGCCTCGGCGGCGAAGGGATCGCTCTCCCACAGCTCGAGCGGATCGGGCGGCTGGACGTCGTAGTGCCCGTAGACGAGGACGACGGGCGCCCCCGGCGGCCCGGCGATCTCGGAGACGACGAGCCGGCCATCCTCCCGGACCTCGGCCTCCCCGCCAAGCGCGCGGACCCGGCCGGCGACCCACGCGGCCGCTCTCGCGACGTCGTCGGCGTGGGCCGGGTCGGCGCTGACGCTCGGGATCGCGAGGAGCTCGCCGAGGTCGTCGAGCCAGCCGGCGGGCAGGGGCGGCGCCACGGCTCGAGGCTACAAGGCCGCGACCGCTCCGCGGGCTTGGCGACCCTGCCATCGTCGTCCGCTCGCTGGCGCTGCTCGCCTTCCCGTGGGGCTGCCTGGCGACGCTGCCCGTGGCGCGGGAGTTCCGACACGCCGTCTCGTCGATAAGCCCCGCCGCTCGAGTCGTCCAGCGATCCGAATCGCTCGTGCGGAAGGAAGGGCCGCGCTGCGCGTTCTCACAGAGATGCAGCGTCGCGCTTTAGGTCTCTCATGACGGCTCCCGCGCGGCACGTCTGGGCGGCGCTCCTCGTCATCTACGTCGTCTGGGGCTCGACCTACTTCGCGATCAAGGTCGTCGTGGAGACGATGCCGCCGCTCCTCTCCGCCGGGGCGCGGTTCGTCGTCGCCGCGGGCCTGCTCGCCACGATCCTCGCGCTCCGCGGAACGAGCTTCCGGGTGACGGGGCGCGAGCTGGCCGCCACCGCGGCCGCCGGCGCGCTGCTGCTGACGCTCGGCAACGGCATGGTGCACGTGGCGGAGACGCGCATCGACTCCAGCGTCGCGGCGATGATCGTCGGCACGGTGCCGCTGCAGATCGTCGGCATGCGCATCCTCGCCGGCGACAGCCCGTCCCGCTCGACGCGGATCAGCGCGCTCGCGGGCCTCGCCGGCCTCGGGCTCGTCGTCGCCCCTGGGCTGGGAGCGGGCTCGACCGCGCTCGGGCTGGCGGTGATGGTCGCTGCGGCGTTCTCGTGGTCACTCGGGTCGTTCCTCTCCGTGCGCTTCGGGCTGCCGGCCGACCCGTTCGTCGCCGCGGTGTACGAGATGGGGGCCGGCGGGCTCTTCCTCGTCCTCGGCGCCGTCGCCTTCGGCGAGCCGGCGCAGGTCGACGGCTCGTCGCTGACAGCGGCCTCCGTCTCCGCCTGGCTGTATCTCGTCGTCGCGGGCTCGCTCGTCGGCTTTTCGGCGTACGCCTGGCTCCTCCGCGTGGCACCGATCTCGCTCGT
>DASSCD010000100.1:0-3830 GCA_035698005.1 Gaiellaceae bacterium
CGCCGGAGCCGGAGCCTCGGGCACGTGCGAGGAAACGACCTCGACGACCTCGCGCAGCAGGCGGCGGACGACGCGCTGATGAGCGTGCTCGCCCGCCTCGACGACTTCCGCGGCCTCTCCCGCTTCTCGACGTGGGCCTACAAGTTCGCCCTGTTCGAGGCGGCGGTGAAGCTCCGCAAGCGCGCATGGCAGGGACGCGAGATCCCGCTCGAGCCCGAGACGTGGGGTGCGTTCTCCTCCGCTGGGCTCGAGCCGGACGCGGAGGCGGAGCAGCACGAGCTCGTCGACTCCGTGCGGCAGGCGATCCAGGACGTCCTCACGCCGCACCAGCGCAGCGTCCTCGTCGCGCTCACGCTGAACGGCGTCCCCATCGACGTCCTCGCCGAGCGCCTGGGGACGACCCGCGGCGCGCTGTACAAGACGCTCCACGACGCGCGGCGCAAGCTGCGCACGCATCTGGGGGAAACAGGAGTCTCGATCGACTCGACCCGAGAGGAGGCGACATGACTGAGCGCACGGAGCTCGAGCAGGCAATCGCGCGCATCCTCGGTCCGGCTGAGCCGGAGGTCGGCTGCGACGAGTGCTTCGACCAGCTCGACCGCTTCGTCGAGCTCGAGGTCGCCGGCCACGACGTCGACGCGGCGCTCCCCGGCCTGCGGGCCCACCTCGAGGGGTGCCCGGCCTGCCGCGAGGAGCACGAGAGCCTGCGCGCGCTCGTCCTCGACGACGCGCGGTAGCGCTCGCACCGGATCGGCCGGCTACTCGAAGAACGTGTCCTCGTGCCGGTAGGGAGGCGCGCAGCAGCAGAGGAGGCGCGCTCCCTCGGGCCCCGCGCGGAGCGTGTGCCACGACCCGGGAGGGATGAGGACGGCGTCGCCCGGGCCGACCTCGCGCGTCTCGCCGTCGACCTCCATGAGCCCGTCGCCCTCGAGGAAGAAGTAGATCTCCTCGCTTTCCCGGTGGTAGTGGCGCTCGGTCGCCTGCCCGGAGCCGAGCGCCGCCTCGGCGAGCGACTGGTTCCGCACGAGGGACGAGGTCGGGAGCCCGAGGAGCTCACGGATCGTCGAGCCGTCCTTCGTGACGAAGGGCTCGGCCCGCTCCAGGCTTCGCACCTCCACTACTCGTGTTGCACGGGAGCGTAGATCGCGTACGCGAGCGTGCCGTCGACGAACGGCATCGCGCCGGCCAGCCGTCCGTACTCGGGATCGATCGCGTCCTCGCGCTCCTCGGCCTCGTACGCGGCGAGGTCCCGGTACTCGAACACCATCCGCACCTCGTTCATCTCGCCAGAGAGCGCCTGGTACACGCGCATCGGCGCGCGTCCCTGCGCGGCTCGATACGCGGCCCAGGGGCCCAGAGCCGCGACGAACTCGCCGAAGCGGCCGAGCTCGATGCGTCCCGTCACGTGCACCTCCACGGCCATGAGCGGAAGAGTCGCCCTTCGCTCGCCGAAGTTCAACCCGGATCGGGCGGGCCCATGCCGGCGGGCTCGTCGGCCGCGCGGCGCTCGGGGCGCGCGTCGGCGACGGGCAGCCCGGCCTCGCGCCAGGCCCGAAAGCCGCCGACGACGTCCCCCGCCTGCGTGTAGCCCAGATCCACGAGCGTGGCGGCCGCGAGGACGGACGAGCACCCGTGGTCGCAGAGCAGGACGATCCTTCGATCGAGGCCGTCGACGTGCGGGTTCCGCCAGGCGCCGTCCGGATCGAGCCGCCACTCGAGCACCGTGCGCGGGATGTGCAACGCGCCCGGGACGACGCCGTCCCGCACGCGGTCGTCCTGGGACCGGATGTCGATCAGCAACGCTCCCTCCTCCGCGGCGCGAGCAGCCTCGTGCGCGGAGAGGCGCTCGATGCGTGCCCCGGCCTCGGCGAGCAGGTCCTCGAGCGTCCGCCGCATGTCGAAATGATCGGCGCCGCCGCGGCGTGTGTCCAGCACGCGGGACCCGGTACCGTCGGCAACGGTGCTCCACCAGCTCCGCATCTACGAGATCTTCGAGGGGAACAAGGCTGCGTTCCACGACCGCTTCCGCGACCACGCGGCTCGCATCATGGACCGGCATGGCTTCCGGATCCTCGCCATGTGGGAGACGACCACCGACGAGCGCACCGAGTTCGTCTACCTGCTCGAGTGGCCCGATGCCGAGACGATGGCCGAGGGATGGAGGCGACTGATGGCCGACGAGGAGTGGGCCGAGATCAAGCGCGAGACGGCGGCCGTCCACGGCCCGCTCGTGGGGGAGATCGACGAGCGCGTGCTCCGCGCGGTCCCCTACTCGCCCGGCCGGATCGGCTGAGAGCGGGTCAGCGCTTCCCGAGCAGCGCGCGATCGAAGAACCCGACGACCCGCCGCTCGTACTCCTCGGGCTCGGCCTCGATGCCGCCGGTGTGCGAGCCGGTCGAGATCTCCCAGATCTCCTTCGGCTCCCGCGCCGCGTCGTAGAAGACGGGGTTCAGCTCCTCGCCGCCCTGCCCGTGCCGCGCATAGACGAGGAAGAGCGGCCGCGGGGAGATCCGGCCGACGAGGTCCTCGAGGCTCGGCGGCGGAAGGTCGTTCGCGAAGAGTGCCGTCCCTAGCGTGAAGAACGCGAACTGGACCGCCTCGACCCGGGATGTGCCCTCGAGCAGAACTGCCTCGCGCAGCGACCGGATGCCGGCGCCCTCGGAAACGACAGCGCGCAGCCCGTCGGACTCCGCTGCCGCCTCGATGATCATCTCGCCGCCGACGGAGAGACCGATCCCACCGATCCGCTCGGGATCGACGTCGGGGCGGTTGCGGAGGAACTCGACGGCGGCGTGGACGTCCCGCTCCCCCTCCCAGCCGAAGATGTTCGGATCACCGTCGCTCTCGCCCTCTCCGCGGCGGTCGAAGAGGAGGACCCCGTACCCGTGACGGACGAGCATTCGCGTCTGGCGCTGCGGCCCTCGCCTGCCGGGGAACGCGACCACCGCCGCGCGATTGCGCGAGGGCACGTACCAACCCTCGAGGCGAAGCCCGTCCTCGGTGGTGAAGGACACGTTCTCGTGCGCCGCGCCGAGGTCGGGCGCCGGCACGAACCCGCGGGCGACGTGCGTAAATGTGTACGAGAGATAGACGGGGACGAGCACGAAGAAGAGGGCGGCGAGCGCGCCGACTCCGACGAGCACGCGGCGTGCGTAGCGGCGAGCACGGCCGCCGTCGCGACGGCGCGATCTCCACAGGATCGTCGCGCCGATACCGACGAGCAGCACACCCGCCCCGAGTGAGAGCCACCCGGTGAAGTCGTCGTCCGACGGTCCGCCCTTGGCCGTGTAGTAGGCGCCCTCGATGCCCGCGACGACTCCGAACAGCCCGAGGACGAGCGCCAGGGAGGCGCGCAGCCCGGGACGGAGACGCGGGTACGCCCACGCCGCGAGGAACAAGATCGCAATCGGGACGAGCCCGCTCACGACGTGGTCTCCCGCGCCTGTGCCGGGCTCGGGCTGCAGGAAGTTGTCGTCGGCGACGTGGAGCGCGACGACGGCGAGCGCGGCGCGGGCGAGCCCCGACTCGGTCCCGAGCCAGGCCCAGGCGCTGCGTCCCGGTGCAGGCGGCCGCTCGACGGCTCCACGATACCCCGCCTCCGCGGCGCGTGGCCACGCGGTTTGTACGCTTCCCCCGTGAGCGGCGAGGCCGCCGAGATCGCCTTCGACCGCGTGACGAAGCGCTATCCCGGGCGCGCCGAGCCGGCCGTGCGCGAGCTCACGCTCACCGTGCCGGCGGGAGAGATCTGCTGCCTCGTGGGCCCCTCGGGCGCGGGCAAGACGACCGCGATGAAGATGGTCAACCGGCTCATCGACATCACCGACGGCGAC
>DASSCD010000101.1:0-6953 GCA_035698005.1 Gaiellaceae bacterium
GCGAAGCGACCGGCTTCAGGGGTGGTCGCGATCGGGCGTGCGCGCTAGCGCTTTCCGATCTGCGGGGAAACGAGTACGACGATCCTGCGCTACGACCCGGTCGCGAAGCGACCGGCTTCAGGGGTGGTCGCGATCGGAAAGCGCGCTAGCGCTTTCCGATCTGCGGGGAAAAAGTGCTCCACCCTGCCGGTGATGCCCCGGCCATTGCGAACCTGGCAAGCCAGGTGGGTGCCGTGCGGAGCCTCGGCAACGCCTCTGCTCCGACGCCGGCTCCCCTCGCGTGTGTGTTGGTTCACGTTGTAGCCGGAGCCACGCACAGGGTCGAGCGGACACATCCTACAAGCTCGCGCCCGCGGCGACGAGACGCCTCGCCTAGCCGGCGGCCTCGGTCGCGAAGCGCCACTCGATCTCGACCGTCCCCTCGATCCCGAGCGTGCGTGCGAGAGCCTCGGTCACCTCGAGCTGCCTGCCCGGCTCGACGAGGTTGTTGTCGATGACCTCCGTCAGCACCTGCGTGTCGCCGTAGCGGAGCACGACCTTCGCGCCGCACGGGAGCACCGGGTGCGTGACGCCGAGGGACGCCGGGCCGAGAACCTGCCCGCAGCTCGTGCGCTGCGCGTCGCCCGTCGCCCCGCGCGACCCGGCGAAGGCCGTGTTCCACCCGGCCGGCGCGACCGCGCTCGTGAACGCTGCCGAATCCTCGGGCAGGCGCTCGACGACCGCCAGCGTCGTGACCGCCGCGAGCAGGGCGACGGCGCCGAGCAGAAGGAGGCGCTGTGCAAGCGAGTCGGTCACGCGCTGCAAGTGTTGCGGATCGCGCGGCTGCGACCGTGCCGTCTCACGCGGTAGGCTCGACGAGTCGGATCCCGAGCTCGTCGAGCTGCTCGGCGCTCACCTCGGACGGCGCCCCGCTCATCGGGTCGACCCCGGCCTGGTTCTTGGGGAACGCGATGACATCGCGCAGGTTGGGCTCCTGCGCGACGACCATCAGCATGCGGTCGACCCCGAACGCGATGCCGCCGTGGGGCGGTGCGCCCATCGCGAGGGCGTCGAGGAGGAAGCCGAACTTCGCCCGCTGCTCCTCCGGCGTGAGCTGCAGCAGCCCGAACACGCGAGCCTGGATCTCGGGCTCGTGGATCCGCAACGAGCCGCCTCCGATCTCGTTGCCGTTCGCGACGAGGTCGTAGGCGACGGCGATCGCCTCGGCCGGCTCGGCGTCGAACCGCTCCTCCCACTCCGGCGCCGGGCGCGTGAACGGATGGTGCCGGGCAGCCCAGCGGCCGTCCTCCTCCGACCACTCGAACATCGGGAAGTCGGTGATCCAGACGAGCTCGAACGCGTCCTCGTCCACGAGCTCGAGCTCTCGCCCGAGGTGCTCGCGGAGGACGCCGAGCACGCGTGCGACGAGCTCCGGCTCGTCGGCGCAGAAGAGCGCCGTGGAGCCAGGCTCGCCCCCGAGCGCCGCGAGCTCCTCCTCGGAGAGGAACTTCGCGATCGGCGAGCGCAGCTCGCCGTCCTCGGCGTGGACGAGGTACGCGAGCCCCTTCGCCCCGAACTGCTTCGCGAGCGTCTCGAGGCGGTCGAGCTCCGCGCGGGAGAAGGCCTTCGGCGCGCGCAGGTAGCGAACCGCTGCGGCGCCCGCGAAGACGCCGAACCCCGACCCGCGCGTCAGCTCGGTGGCGTCCTCGATCTCCAGGCCGAAGCGGAGATCGGGCTTGTCAGTGCCGTAGCGCAGCATCGCCTCGGCGTAGGTCATCCGCCGGAAGGGCGGCGCGAGGTCGACGCCGATGCACGCCTGCCAGACCTCCACGCACATGCGCTCCATCAGCCCGACGATGAACTCGACGTCCGGGAACGCCAGCTCGACGTCGAGCTGCGTGATCTCCTGCACGCGGTCGGCGCGCAGGTCCTCGTCCCGGAAGCAGATCGCGATCTGGTAGTAGCGGTCGAAGCCGGCGATCACGAGCAGCTGCTTCAGGATCTGCGGGCTCTGTGGCAGCGCGTAGAAACGCCCCTTCTGCAGCCGGCTCGGGACGACGAAGTCGCGCGCGCCCTCCGGAGTCGGCTTGAAGAGAACCGGCGTCTGGATGTCGAGGAACCCGGCGGACTCCATCACGCGCCGAATCGTCGACACGAGCGTCGCCCGGAGGACGATGTTGCGCTGAAGCTTCTCGCGACGGAGGTCGAGCCAGCGGTAGCGCAGGCGCAGCGTCTCGTCGACCCCCTCCTCGTCGAGCTGGAACGGAAGCGGGGTCGAGCGCGACACGATCTCGAGCTCGTCGACGAGGAGCTCGACCTCGCCCGTGGACATCCGCGGGTTCACGGTCTCCGGCGAGCGCGCGACGACCTCGCCGCTCGCGCGGAGGACGAACTCGTTCCGGATCTCCTTCGCGAGCTCGGCAGCCTGCGGGGCGCGCTCCGGGTTGACGACGAGCTGCATCAGGCCCGAGCGGTCGCGAAGGTCGACGAAGACGAGCCCGCCATGGTCGCGGCGACGCGACACCCAGCCCGCGAGCGTGAGCGAGCCGCCGACGTGCTCCGACCGCGGCTCGCCGCACATCAGGTCGCGCCAGCTCACGGCGAGACCCTCGCGAACACGTCGTCGAGCGCGACCTGCTCGTCGGACGAGCCGGCGCGCCGGATCGTCGCGCCGTCTGCGCGGACGACGACGGTGGTCGCGGCGCCGAGCCTGGTCGCCTGCGTCAGCTGGCCCTTCAGCGAGCGTCCCGCGTAGTCGGTATCGCAGGCGAGCCCGCGCGCGCGCAGGTCCCGAAGCCAGACGACGACACGCTCGCGCGGAGCGCCCTCGTCGAGCGCGAAGAACGCGTCGATCGTCGGCGGCACTGCCTCGACACCCGCGTGCTCGAGGGCGAGGAGCAGGCGCTCGATCCCGGCGCCGAAGCCGACGCCCGGCGTCGGCGGGCCACCGATCTCCTCGACGAGGCCGTCGTAGCGCCCTCCGCCCGAGAGCGTGCTCTGCGCGCCCTCCTCGGGGCCGACGAACTCCCAGGTCGTGCGCGTGTAGTAGTCGAGCCCGCGGACGAGGGTGGGCACGAGCCTGTACGCGACGCCGCACGCGTCGAGGTCGCGCAGGACGACGGCGAAGTGCTCCCTGCACGCCTGGCACAGCGAGTCGCCGATCGTCGGCGCCTCCCGGAGGGCGTCCTGAACCGCCGGCGGCTTCGCGTCGAGGTTGTCGAAGACGCGCAGCGGGCTCGTGGCGGCCTTCTCGCGGGTCGCCGCGTCGAGGCGCTCCAGGTTCGCGTCGAGCCACGAGCGCAAGCGCTCGAGGTACGCGGGCCGGCACTCCCGGCAGCCGATCGAGTTCAGCTCGAGCTCGAAGTCACGGACGCCGAGCCGACCGAGAAGGGCGTGGTAGAGGTGGATCACCTCTGCGTCGACCGACGGCTCGTGCGATCCGACCGCCTCGACCGAGAGCTGCCAGTGCTCGCGGTAGCGCCCCCGCTGCGGCGCGGAGTAGCGGTACATCGTGTCGAGCGTGTAGAGCTTCGCCGGCTGCGGGTCGCGGTGCATGCCGTGCTCGACGTAGGCGCGGCAGATCGGCGCGGTGCCCTCGGGACGCAGCGTCAGCGAGCGCCCACCGCGGTCGTCGAACGTGTACATCTCCTTCTGGACCACGTCCGAGCCGGCCCCGGAGGTGCGCTCGAAGAGCGCGGTGTCCTCGAACACGGGGGTGAGGATCGGCCGGTAGCCATACAGGCGGCAGAGGCGCTCGGCCTCGTCGACGACGTGGCGCCAGAGCGGCTGCTCCGCGGGTGTCACGTCGTGCGTCCCGCGCGGCCGCTCGATCCGCGCGCCCGGGCTCACCCCGCTCGCTCCGCACGGAGGTCGGCGAGGAACGGGTTACGCGCGAGCTCCTCCCCGAGCGTCGTCGCAGGCCCGTGGCCGGGGTAGACGACCGTCTCCGGCGGGAAGCGGTCGGCGAGCATGCCGATCGAGGCGAGCAGCGTTTCCCAGTCGGCTCCGGGCAGGTCGGTCCGTCCGACGGAGCCGGCGAAGAGCACGTCCCCGCTGAAGAGGCTGCCGTCCGCGTGGTAGGCGAGGTGCGCGGGCGAGTGCCCCGGGACGGCGAGGACGTCGAAGCCGATTCCCGCGACCTCCAGCGACTCGCCTCCGTCGAGCAGGACGTCGGGCGTGTGCGGGCGGAGCGGGACGTGGGCAGGGGTGAGACCCTCCGGGCGCTCGAGCAGCAGGCGCTCCCCCGCGGGCATGTGCACGGGAGCCTCGGTGCCCTCGGCGAGGTCTGCGACGCCGACGAGGTGGTCCCAGTGCCCGTGCGTGACGAGGATCCCGACGCAGCGGACGCCGAGCCGCGCGAGCAGAAGCCGGAGCTCGATCACGTCGCCGCTCGGGTCGACGACGGCGCACTCCCCGGCAGCGCCCCCGCGGACGACGTACGTGTTCGTCCCGATCGGACCGAGCGGGAGCTGTTCGACCTGGAGCGGCATCTCCCGCGTCGGCGTCAGCCCGCGCCGCGCTCCGCCCGCTCGTCGCGCGCGAGGCGCTTCTGGTACGAGCGCCAGAAGACGCCGTCGAGGAAGTAGCTGAAGGGGATGAAGATCGCGACGAGGAGCGCGGTCTGCGCGATCTGCCCCGCGAGCCCGAGGTTGCTCGAGAGGAGCATGACCGTCACGAGCATGATCGGTGCGAAGACGAGCGCCCGCTTCAGCGTTCGCGGCCACGAGGGGGGCTGCGGCTGCCGGCCGGTCGCAGCGCGCCGCGGCGCCGAGGTTGCCTTCCGCGCGGGGACGTCCTCGGGGTCGAGCTCGTTCCCCTGATCGTCCTCCCACACGTACTCGTGCCGCTGCTCCTTCGCGCGGCGCTTCCGCTGCTTGCGCGTCGCCATCCTGCGATTATGCCGCGCCGGTCCAGGCCACCCGGCCCTCACGGACGACCGTGTGGACGACCGGCCCGGCGAGGTGGTAGGCGAGGTGCCGCCAGTCCTCGTCGGCGACGACCACGAGGTCGGCGTCGAAGCCGGGCGCGAGCCGACCCTTGCGGCCCGCGAGCGAGAGGACGTGCGCGGCGTTCACGGTGCAGGCCGCGAGGGCCTCCGCCGGGGCGAGGCCCATCTGCGTGCACGCGAGCGAGCACACGAGCGGGAGGCTCTCGCAGTACGCGCTTCCGGGGTTGAAGTCGGTTGCGAGCGCCACCGACGCCCCCGCGTCGGCGAGCGCGCGCCCCGGAGGCATCGGCCGGCCGAGGAAGAGGGCGCTCGCGGGCAGCAGCACACCGGTGACCTCGCTCGCGGCGAGCTGCGCGACGCCGGTCGGCCCCGTGGCCTCCAGGTGGTCGATCGACCGGGCGCCGAGCTCGACCGCGAGGCCCACCGCGCCGAGCTCGGTGAACTGGTCCCCGTGCAGCCGGAGCTCGAGCCCCGCCGAGCTGCACGCCCCGAGGTAGCGACGCGCGTGCTCGACGTCGAACGCCCCGCGCTCGACGAAGACGTCCGCCGCCTGCGCGAGCACGGCCGCGTCGGGGAGGACCTCCGCGAGCAGGAAGTCGACGTAGGCGTCCGGGCCGCCGTCCGCGAACTCGGGCGGGACCGCGTGCGCCCCGAGCCAGGTCGGAACGCCTCCCGCAGCCTTGACCACCCGGAGCTGGGCGAGCTCGGTGTCGCGGTCGAGGCCGTACCCGGACTTCGCCTCGAACGTCGTCGTGCCCGCCCGGAGCATCCACTCGACGTGGCGCCCGAGCGCCTGCGCGAGCCCGTCCTCGCCGGCCGCGCGCGTCGCGCGCACGGTCGAGAGGATCCCGCCGCCCGCCGCGTGCAGCTCCTCGTACGACGCGCCCGCCGAGCGCAGCGCGAACTCCTCGACCCGGTCGCCGGCGAAGCAGGCATGCGTGTGGCAGTCGACGAGGCCGGGGACGGCGGAGAGCCGCGCCCCGTCGAGCTCCTCGACGTCGTCGGCGAGAGCCGGGAGCCGCCGCATCTCCCCCACCTCGACGATGCGCGAGCCCTCGCAGAGCACGTACGCGTCCTCGAGCACGTCGAGCGCGCCGAGGTCGGCGCCGCGGAGCGGCGCGCCCGCGCCCGCGGGCGTCGCCAGCTGAGCGAGATCGCGGACGAGGAGCCGCGAGGTCGACTCTGCGGTCATCTCTGCGCCCGGCTCCGTCACGCGTCCGCGCCCGACGCCGACGGGAGGTCGAGCCCGCGCTCCCGCGCGACCTCGATCGCCTCCTCGTAGCCCGCGTCGGCGTGACGCATCACGCCCGTGCCGGGATCCGTGGTCAGCACGCGCTCGAGCTTCGCCGCCGCCGCGTCGCTGCCGTCCGCGACCACGACCATGCCCGCGTGGATCGAGTTGCCGATGCCGACGCCGCCACCGTGGTGGACGCTGACCCAGGTCGCGCCCGCGGCCACGTTGACGAGCGCGTTCAGGATCGGCCAGTCCGCGATCGCGTCCGAGCCGTCTCGCATCGACTCGGTCTCCCGGTAGGGCGAGGCGACGGAGCCCGAGTCGAGGTGGTCGCGCCCGATGACGACCGGCGCGGACACGCGCCCGGAGCGGACGAGCTCGTTGATCGCGAGCCCCGCGCGCGCCCGGTCGCCGTAGCCCAGCCAGCAGATCCGCGCCGGGAGGCCCTGGAACGCGACGCGGCCGGGAGCGAGCTCGAGCCAGCGACGGAGCAGCACGTCTTCGGGGAAGAGCCGCGCGAGCTCGTCGTCGATCGCCGCGATGTCGGACGGGTCGCCGGAAAGCGCCGCCCACCGGAAGGGCCCGATGCCCTGGCAGAACAGGGGCCGGATGTAGGCCGGGACGAAGCCCGGGTAGGCGAATGCGTCCTCGAGGCCTGCGTCATGGGCCTCCCCTCGCAGGTTGTTGCCGTAGTCGAAGACGGAGCGACCGCGGCGGACGTACTCGAGCAGACCCTCGACGTGGGCGACGATCGAGGCCCGCGCCCGGCGCAGGTACTCCTCGGGATCGCTG
>DASSCD010000102.1:0-3827 GCA_035698005.1 Gaiellaceae bacterium
AAGATCGACGCCGGCTTCGTCCACGGGCTCGGCCGGAGCACGACGGACGCGGCACTGGTACGCGGCATGATCGACATCGGCCACGCGCTCGGGCTCACCGTCGTCGCCGAGGGTGTCGAGACGCGGCAGGCCTGGCACGTGCTCGCGGAATGGGGCTGCGACTACGCGCAGGGCTTCTACGTCGCGAGCCCGCGCAGCGCGGAGGAGCTCGTCACCTGGCTCGCGGGCGCCTGGCCCGCGGTCGCCTGACTCACCACACCGCCTGCGCGGCGAAGACAGCGCCGACGGCGACCAGCACGACGCCGAGCGCGACGCGCAGCGTCTGCTCGGGGACGCGGCCGGTCCTGCGCGCGCCGAGCCAGCCGCCCGGGATTGCCCCGGCCAGGCCCGCTGCGAGCACGGGCCAGTCCACCCCCTCCCCTGCCGCGTGCGTAGCGAACCCCGCGAGCCCGAGCAGGAAGCCGACGACCAGGTTCGTCCCCGCCGCCCTGCGCAGGTCCATGCCGACGGCGCGGATGAGCGTCGGCATGCGGAGGGCGCCGAGAATGACGCCCACCGCACCGCCGAGCACTCCGATCAGGAAGGCCAGAGCGCTGCCCCTCCCCACCCGCAGCCGCTCCCGGGAACGACCCGCGATCGGCCGCAGTGCCAGGTCGAGCCCGCTCCACACGAGGACGCCGGCGATCAGCTCGTAAAGCAGCGCCTCCGACACGTCGTCGGCGAGCAGCGCGCCCGCGACGGCGCCGACCACCGAGGGTGGGGCCGTCCAGGCCACGATGCGCCAGTCCACGCGCCCCTCGCGCGCGTGCTTGAGCCCGCCGGCCCCGGCCGAGGCCGCCGACACCGCGATGTTCGTGCCGGCAGCCGTCAGCGGGCTGCCCGTCGCGAGCACGATCAGGGGCAGCCTGAGCGTCCCGAGGACGAGGCCGAGCATCGAGCCCAGGTAGCCGGCGACGAACGACCCCGCTGCGGCTAGCGCGAGCTCCCAGGCTTCCAGAGCGGCTCCTCCTCGCCGGCGGCCGCGTTCGCCGCCCGGGCGAGGATAAAGAGGAGGTCGGAGAGGCGGTTGAGATAGGTGAGCACCAGCGGGCTCACGTCGTGCGCGCGAGAGGCGTGGATCGCCTCTCGCTCGGCGCGGCGGCACGTCGTGCGGGCGACGTGGAGCCGCGCCGCAGTCTCGGTGCCGCCGGGCAGCACGAAGCTCTTGAGCTCGGGGAGCTCCGTGTTGAACCGGTCGCAGTCCGCCTCGAGCGCGTCGACCTGGCTCTGAACGACGCGCAGCCGGCCCTCGTGCTCGAGCGGGACGGACAGGTCGGCGCCGAGGTCGAAGAGCTCGTTCTGGACGCGGACCAGCACCCCGCGGAATGGCTCCGGGCACTCGCCGGCGAGCACGACTCCGAGCGCGGCGTTCAGCTCGTCCACCGCGCCGTAAGCGGCGATCCGCTCGTCGAGCTTCGGGACGCGCGAGCCGTCGCCGAGCGAGGTCTCCCCCGCATCGCCGCCGCGGGTGTAGATCTTCGTCAGCCGGACCGGCTCGTCTCGCTTCCGCGGCACGGGTCGTAGAGTACGGCGGTGATCCGACGGGCGACGGCCGAGGACGCTGGCGCGATCGGGCGCCTCTTCGCCCGCGCGCGCGACCTCATGACGTACCTGCCGCGCATCCCCGACGACGATCGCCCGAAGCTCGGCGGCTGGATCATCGAGCGTCACGAAGTGTGGGTCGACGAGGCGGAGTCGATCTGGGGCTTCGCCGGGCTCGGCCCCGGGCGGCTGGATCACCTGTACGTCGACCCGAGCGTGCAGGGCCAAGGGATCGGGTCCGCGCTGCTGAACCACGCGAAGACGGTGGAGTCGAGCGGTTTGCAGCTCTGGGTGTTCCAGAAGAACGAGGGAGCGCGCCGCTTCTACGAGCGGCACGGGTTCCGGCTCGTCGAGCTCACGGACGGCGTGGGCAACCAGGAGCGCGAGCCCGACGCGCGCTACGAGTGGGCGCCCTGAGGGGCCGGTTCCTCGCGGAGCTGGCGCCCCAGGATCGAGCGGGCGATGACGAGCCGCTGGATCTCGTTCGTGCCCTCGTAGATCTCGGTGATCTTCGCGTCGCGGTAGAAGCGCTCGACCGGGAACTCCTTCGTGTACCCGTAGCCGCCGAGCACCTGGATCGCCTCGGCGGTCTGGCGCCGCGCGACCTCGGAGGCGTACAGCTTCGCCTTCGCACCCTCGGCCGTGTGTGGCCGGCCCTCCTGCTTGAGCCACGCCGCGCGGTACGTGAGCAGGCGGGCGGCGTCGATCTCGGTCGCCATGTCTGCGAGCTTCCACTGGATCGCCTGGAAGTCGGCGATCCGCCGACCGAACTGCTCGCGCTCCTGCGCGTACGCGCTCGCGACGTCGAAAGCCGCCTGCGCGATCCCGAGGGCCTGCGCCGCGATGCCGATCCTGCCGCCGTCGAGGGTCGCCATCGCGACGCTGAAGCCACGCCCCTCCTCGTGGAGGAGGCGGTCGCGCCCGACCTCCGCCCCCTCGAGGACGATGTCCGACGTGGTCGAGGAGTTGAGCCCCAGCTTCTCCTCCTCGCGCGTCACGCGGACGTGGTCGGCGTCGAGCACGAAGCAGGAGACTCCGCGCGCGCCTGCCGTCTCTGGGTCGGTGCGCGCGAAGAGGACGAACGTCCCCGCCCGCGAGCCGTTCGTGATCCACTGCTTCGAGCCGGAGATCGACCAGCCGTCGCCGGTCGGGACGGCCACGGTCCGGAGCGAGCCCGCGTCGGAGCCGGAGCCAGGCTCGGTGAGCGCGAAGGCGCCAATCTGCTCTCCACGTGCGAGCGGAGGGACGAAGCGCGCGCGCTGCTCTTCGGTGCCGAACGCGAGGATCGGCAGGGTCGTGGCGCTCGTGTGCACGGCGACGGTGACCCCCACTCCGGCGTCCCCGCGCGAGAGCTCCTCCAGCACGAGGATGTACGAGAGGAAGTCCGCGCCGGCGCCGCCGTACTCCTCGGGGACGCATACGCCCAGCAGGCCAAGCTCGGCAAGCTTCGGGTACAGCTCGTCCGGGAAGCGGTGGTCGCGATCCCAGGCCGCGGCGTTCGGGACGATCTCGGCCTGCGCGAGCTCCCGCGCGAGACCCTGGATCGCGCGCTGGTCCGCGGCGAGCTCGAACTCCATCGCCCGGACTATAGGTCGCGCCGAGCCCGCCGAACTGCACGGCCCGCCTTACGCCGCGCCGTGATGCGAAGCCCGCCGGGGGTCAGGAGCCTGCGCAGCCTGCCCGGGCGGAGGTTGGCGCAGAGCACGGCCGATGCCGCCGGGCCACGCTCGCCGTAGCGGACGCCCTCCGGGCGGAACGAGCTCTGCGCGCGCCAGCCCTCCGGCGTGAGCTCGTAGGCCTCGACCTCCTCGACGAAGAAGCCCCCGCTCGCGTACAGCTCGAGCCATCCGCTCTCGTCCTCCTGCCGGAACCAGCCGTGGTCGCCCGGCTCGCCGAGCGGCGTCGTCACGAGCAGGCTGCCGCCGGGCCGCAGCACCCGGGAGAGCTCGCGGAGCGCACGGAGCCGCGCACCGTGGTCCATCGCGCCCTCGAGGCCGTACGCGCTGTTGTCGGCGCCCACGTGCTCGAGCGTCGAAACGACCAGCACCTGGTCGAAGGAGCGCGCCGCGAACGGCAGGTCGCACACGTCGGCCTCCACGGTCTCCATCCCCTCGAGCTCACGCGTCGCGAGGTCCGCACCGACGAGCTCGACCCCGGAGCGAAGCAGCCCGGCGAGGTACGCGGGCTCGGCGTAGGCGTACCCGACCTCGAGCACGCGCCCCTCCGAAGCGAGCCGCGAGAGCACC
>DASSCD010000103.1:0-5081 GCA_035698005.1 Gaiellaceae bacterium
GACCGACCCCCAGCTCCTCTCCTCGAAGTACGTGCAGCTGCGCGACCCGAAGAACATGTTCGGGTTCCAGCACGTCGCTCCGGTCGTGAGCACGAAGCTCGTGACGGAGAACGGGGCCCGCCTCACGTCCACGCTGAACGCGGTGAACCGGCTGCTCACGGTCAAGGCGATCGCTGCGATGAACCGCGCGGTCGGAATCAACAAGAAGCCGGCCGATAAGGTCGCGGACGCCTTCCTAAAGGCGAACGACCTGAAGTAGCTCCGACGTCGCGCGCGGGCGGAGGGCTGGCCTCCCCGCCCGCGCGGACGTTGCCGTGCCTCGCGCAACGTGATTCGATCCGACGCGCGACCCGCGGCGAAGAACAGAGCAGCAACCCAGGAAAGGGGCTCACCGATGCGCACGCTCACGACGATCACCTGCCTCCTCGCGCTCGCGCTCGCGACGACGGCGCTTGCGGCCTGCGGCGGAGACGACGACGGCGGAGGGGGCGACGCGATCAGCGTGAGCCTCTCGCCGGTCGGCGACGCGAGCCAGTTCGGCACCGCCACGCTCACGCCCGAGGGCGACCAGACGCGCGTCGTCCTCGACGTCGACAGCCCGGTCTCCAACTCCCAGCCCGCGCACATCCACGAGGGGACCTGCGCCGATCTCGACCCCGAGCCCGCCTTCGGCCTGCCGAACGTCGTCGACGGCCGCTCGGAGTCGACCGTCGACGTCTCGCTCGAGACGCTGACCGCCAGCGACTACGCGATCAACCTGCACATGTCCGACGACGACCTCACGACATACACGTCGTGCGGCGACATCGAAGCGGCAGAGTAGAGCGACCTCGAGAACACGGCGGATCGACGGGGAGCTGCAGGGCTCCCCGTCGCTTCCGCGAGCGATCAGCCGGACGCGCCCTCGAGCGCGGGCTCGCCGACCGGTGCCTCGTGCGGCCGCACGTCGCGCCCGCGCACGAGGAAGATCGACACCAGCACGCCGACGAACGCGATCGCGGCGCCTGCCCAGAAGGCGTTGACGAACCCGTTCGTCAGCGCAATCGGAGCCTGCGTGCCGCTCGCCAGCTCGTCGCTCGTCTTCGTCACTGCGATCGTGGAGAGGACGGCGATGCCGACCGCGCCGCCGATCTGCTGCGACGTGTTGATGAGACCCGAGGCGAGGCCGGCTTCGTGCGGCTTCGTCCCGGCCAGCGCGGCGATCGTGATCGGGACGAACGCGAACGGGATCGCGACCCCGAGCATCAGGAAGCCGGGGAAGAGGTCCGTCCAGTACGAGCCGTCGACCGACACCTGCGTGAAGTACACGAGGCCGGCCGTCAGCAGGGTCATCCCGAGGATCAGCGCCGGCTTGACGCCCATCCGGTTCACGGCGGCCGCGGCGACGTTCGCCCAGATCACAGCGGTCCCGGCGACGGCGAGGTACGCGACGCCCGTCTCGAGCGGCGAGTACCCGAGCACCTCCTGCATGTACAGCGTCAGCATCAGGAACATCGAGAACATCGCGGTGCCCATGATGAAGCCGGCGATGTTCGCGGCCGTGAGCGTCTGCAGCCGGAAGATCGAGAACGGCACCAGCGGATCGCGCTGCCGCTGCTCCCACGCGGCGAAGCCGAGGAGGAGGGTGCCGGCGGCGACGAACACGCCGATCGTCCGCGCCGAGTCCCAGCCCCACTGCTGGCCCTGGGTGATTCCCAGGACGAGGAGGCTGAGGCCCGAGGTCACCAGGATCGCCCCGGCGATGTCGTGGCTCTGGCCGTGCGCGTCCCGGCTCTCCGCGAGGAGCACCGGTGCGAGCGCGAGCGCCGCGAGCCCGACGGGCACGTTCACGAAGAAGATCCACTCCCACGAGAGCAGGTCGGTGAGGATCCCGCCCATCAGCACGCCGGCGGCCGCGCCGAACCCGCCGACCGCGCCCCAGGCGCCGAGGGCGATGTTGCGCTCGCGGCCTTCCCGGAAGGTCGTCGTCAGGATCGACAGGGCGGAGGGCGTGATCGTCGCGGCCCCGAGGCCCTGCAGGGCGCGCGCGGCTATCAGCGACTCGTCGCTCCAGGCGAGCCCGCAGAACAGCGAGCCGACCGAGAAGACGACGAGGCCCACCATGAAGACCCGCCTCCGGCCCAGGATGTCCGCGAGCCGGCCCCCGAGGAGGAGGAACCCGCCGAAGACGAGCGCGTACGCGCTGATCACCCACTGCAGGTTCTCCGCGGAAAACCCGAGATCGGCCTGGATCGACGGCAGGGCGACGTTCACGATCGCGATGTCGAGCACGACCATGAACTGCACCGCGCAGAGAAGCGCGAGTGCGTACCACTTGGTTCGGTCGGAGGTCAGCATCCGAGTCCCCCTTGCACGTTTCGAGGTCGTTGCAAGGCGCGACCTTAGCACAGAACTTTCATTTCGAAAGTTAAGACTTCCACTCCGCAATAAAGCACTGTACAATCGCCAGCAGCGATGAAGAGCTACCAGCAGTACTGCCCGATCGCCTCCGCGCTCGACCTCGTCGGCGAGCGCTGGTCGCTCCTCGTCGTCCGCGAGCTCCTTCAGCACGGACAGCTCCGCTACTCGGATCTCCTCGCGGCGCTCGACGGCTGCAGCACGAACATGCTCGCGACCAGGCTCAAGGATCTCGAGCGCGGTGGTGTCGTGCGCCGGCGGAAGCTCCCGCCCCCCGCTGCCTCGACCGTCTACGAGCTGACGTCGTACGGGCAGGGCCTCGCACCCGTGCTGCGCGAGCTCGCGCACTGGGGCGCGCAGGTGATGGGGCCGCCGACGCCGGACGTGCAGCTCGAGGAGGACTGGCTCGACGGCGCGCTTCGGATCGCGTTCCCGCCGACGACGACCGCGCGCGTCGAGTTCCGCATCGACGACCAGGTCGGATCCCTCGTCGACGGCGACGTCCTCGTCGGCCCGGTCGAGCGACCGGATGTCGTCGTGACCGGTGACGCGATGGGCTTCTACCGCCTCGTCGTCGATCGCGACCCGGATGCGGTCGAGGTGACCGGTAGCCGAACGGCGCTCCTCGAGCTCCTGGCGGGGCTGCCCGAGCGGGTCGTCCGTCCCGCCGCCGATCCGGGCCTAGCTGCGTAGCAATGGCCGGAGCAGGTCGTCGAGCGCCTCGCGGTATGCGAGGGCGTCGTAGCGGCGCAACGGGTGCGGCGGCAGCACCGCCTCGCGGAGGAGCCCGCCGCGGCGCACGTAGAGGACGGGCCTGATCTCCTCGTCGGCGTCGAACTCGAGGGTCGCCGCGACGCCGTCGGCCTCGCCGTCGACGAAAACCTCGAGCGGGAGGATGCCCTCGTCGCGCACGTCGCCCCCGACCGCGGAGAGGACGCGGGCGAGGTAGCCCTTTTGCATCGCGAGCTCCGGCGCGCGGTCGAGCTCGGCGAGCAGGTACGGGACGACGCGGTCGGCCGGCACCGGCGGACGCTCCTGGCGGGTGCCGGTCAGCGTCTCCGCGAGGTGGCGGGCGAGGATGCGGGCGTTGTAACGGAACCCGCAGACCATGCTCGACACGCTCGCGACGCCGTGCTTGCGGAGCCCGAGCGCGGCCTGCGTCACGTTCCCGGCGAAGTAGACACCGGGCACGGTGACGCTCTCGAAGTACGGGGTCAGGGCGGGCAGCCTGCCATCGAGCACGGTCGCGACGCCGAGCTGCGCGAGGTCGCGAAGCGGGGCCTCGAAGCCCGTCGCCGCGATGACGTCGTCGGCCTCGAGGACGATCGGCTCCGCGCGGGTCGGGTCGAGGGTGTGGACGCGGTACGCCTCGCCGATCCGTTCGACGCGCTCGACCGACGCGTTGAGGACGTAGCGCCCCGGGGCGCCGCGCACGTGCTCGTCGTAGGGGGTGAGGTACCACGGACGGAGGGGGGAGCGTGCGAGGCGGCCGAGGTCGGGAGGCCGCGGCGAGACGAGCGTCAGCTCGCGGACGCCCTGCCGAACGACGCCCTCGCCGATCTCGAACGCGGAGTTGCGCTTCCCGACGATGATCACGCGGCGGTCCCGGTACCGGCCGGGGCGGTTCTCGACGTTGACGTAGTGGTGCGCGAGCTCGAGGCCCGGGATCTCGGGCACCCACGGCTCGGTCATTCCGATCGCGAGCACCGCAGCGCGGCAGCGGTACTCGCCGTCGTCGGTCGCAAGGACGAGCCGGTCTCCGTCTCGCCGGGTCGAGCGCCAACGGCTCCCGTACCGCACCGCGATCTCCGCGCGCTCCGCGAAGGTGCGCAGCGACGCCTCCATCTCCTCGCGCGCCGGGCGACGGCGCCCCTCCTCGAGCACGCCGGGGACGAGCGCCCGCAGCTCGGGCTCCTCCGCGACGAGGCTGTTCTGGTCGTGCGCCTCGAACTCGCGGCTCGAGAGCGGGACGTCCGCCGTGGAGTGCGTCCAGCTGATCAGACGCTCGAAGAGCGGGAAGCGCCGGAACATACCGCCCGGGCCCTCGTCCGCCGAGAGAGTCGCGTGGTGGACCCCGAGCCGCCCGAGGAAGTAGCTCGTCTGCAGCCCGCCCGGGCCGCTCCCGACGACGACGACGTCGTAGTCGCCAGGGGGAAACGGATGCGGCGCTACTGCCACCGGTTGGAGTCGCGGAGCCGCCGCGCCTCCGCCTGCAGCATCCGAAGCATCACGTTCGGGTGCTCGAGGAGGAACGGCTCGAGCTGCGGGCCGGGGAGCGAGAGGCAGCGGAGGAGGGTCTCGGCCCGGATGTCCGCCACGGGAACGCCGCCCGTGAGCGCGGAGATCTCGCCGAAGTAGTCGCCGCGGCCGAGGCGCGAGCGCTCCTCCCCGTCGATGACGACGACCGCCTCGCCCTCGAGGATCACGTAGAAGGCGCCGCCGGAGATCCCTTGCCGCAGCACGCGCTGCCCGGCACCGAAGACCTCCTCCTCGAACGTGTGGGCGACGGCCTCGAGCGCCGGCCAGCGCAGGTCGCCGAACAGCGTGAGCTGCGCCAGGCGGTCGACGATGCCGTCGGGCATACGCCGGAGCCTACTGCGAGCGGCCTAGCGCCTGATCCGGATCGAGAGCGCCCTGGTGGCCTGGGCGCCGTTCGCGTCCGTCACCCGGACCGTGAACGTGTA
>DASSCD010000104.1:0-5242 GCA_035698005.1 Gaiellaceae bacterium
GTGGGTGCGGGAGCTCGACCCGCTGGTCTCGACGTCGCAGATCGAGCGCGCCGGGCCGGCTCACGTCGCGACGCTGAAGACCGCCGACCCACCCCTCGCGGTGCTCGAGGGCCGCAGGCTCGCGGGCGCGCGACGGCGCGGCAAGAACCTGCTCTTGCCGACCGACGACGGCGACCTCGTGCTCCGCGTGCACCTGATGAGCGCGGGCCGGCTCCGCTACCTCACACCCGCCGCGAAGGGGCCGAAGACGCCGATGTTCCGGCTGCGCTTCCTCGGCGGCGGCGAGCTCGTGCTCACCGAGGGCGGACGGAAGAAGCGCGCAGGCGTGTGGCTCGCCTCGCCGGAGCGGATCGAGGAGGACCTGTCGCACCTCGGACCGGACGCGCTCGACGTCGACGCCGCAGCACTCGGCGAGATCCTCGCGCGCGACCGCCGCCAGCTGCATCCCCTCCTGCGCGACCAGCGCGCGCTCGCCGGGATCGGCCGCGCGCATGCGAACGAGATCCTCCTCCGAGCGCGGCTGTCCCCGTTCAAGGCGTCGACCGAGCTCGGGCCGGCCGAGGTCGAGACCCTCGCGGCCGCGATCCACGAGGACCTCGAGCGGGCGCTCGCGCTCCGCGAGCAAGGCAAGGGCGACAAGGTCGTCTACGTCGTCCACGACCGCCTCGACGAGCCGTGCCCCCAGTGCGGAACCCCGATCGCGCGCGTGGACTTCGAGGAGCACACGATCTACTACTGCCCGAGCTGCCAGACCGGCGGGCGCATCCTCAAGGATCGCCGGCTCTCGAAGCTGTTGCGCTGAATCGCCCTGCTACGGTGCTCGGCATGACCAACGTCGTGCGCTTCGAGGAGGACCTCCAGGCATCGCCGCCCGAGATCGCCCTCGCGCTCTCGAAGGCAGGGGTCAGCGGCGTGCAGAAGGCGGTCCGCATCCGCCGCGGCGGCTCGGAGACCGTCATGGCCGCGATCATCGACTGCACCGTCGATCTCGCCGCCGATCAGAAGGGCGTCCACATGTCGCGCTTCCCGGAGCTCTTCGAGGAGGCGATCGACCTCGTCGTCGAGGGCGAGGCCATGCAGGTCGAGGTCCTCGCCGAGCACATCGCGAGCCGGGTCGTCGAGCGGCAGCGGGCGCTGAAGGCCGAGGTGTGGATCCGGGCCCAGTGGCCGATCCACCGCAAGACCCCGGTGACCGGCCTCGCGACGCAGGAGATGGTGACGCTGTGCGGCATCGCGGCGGCATCGGAGGCGGGAACGCGTCGCGTCGTCGGCGTCGAGGCGACCGGGATCAACGCCTGCCCCTGCGCACAGGGGCTCGTCCGCGAGAACGCGAGCGAGCGGCTCCTCGAGGCCGGCTTCGAGAATGGGGACGTCGAGCGGATCCTCCAGCTCGTCCCACTCGCGACCCACAACCAGCGGGGACTCGCCACGCTCTACGTCGGCACCGAGCACGACATCGGCGCGGAGCTCCTGGTCGGGATCGCGGAGAGCTCGATGAGCGCGCCGATCTACGACCTCCTGAAGCGGCCCGACGAGCTCTTCGTCGTCGAGCACGCGCACCTGCAGCCGCGCTTCGTCGAGGACTCCGTCCGCTACTCGCTCCGCGACGCGCTCGGCACCCTCACCGACCTGGACGACGACGACTTCCTCCTCGCGAAGCAGGTCAACTTCGAGACGATCCACCGCCACGACGTCGTCGCCGAGCGCTTCGGCACCGTGGGTGAGCTGCGCGGCGAGCTGCGCACGGGCGTCCCGAGCGAGCGGCAGACGACGCTCGCGACCTGGCTCGGCTTCTAGCCGCGCCTACGCGCGCCGCGCCCGGCGCAGCTCGAAGCGATGCTCCGTGCCCGCGAAGAGGCGGCGAAGGTTGTGCCGGTGGAGGAAGACGATCGCGGTCGCGCCCGCGACGGCGAACGCGACCACCGGCCAGGGCGCCCCGAACACCCAGACGAAGAGGACAAGCGCGAGCGCGGTCACGATCGACGCGACCGAGGCGTAGCGGGTGAGCACGAAGACCAGGATCCAGACGCCCACGCAGCAGAGCGCCGCGAGCGGCGCGAGCGCGAAGGCGGCGCCTCCGGCCGTCGCAACCATCTTCCCGCCCTTCTCGAAGCGGAGGAACACCGGCCGCGCGTGCCCGAGCATCGCCGCCGCGCCCGCGAGGACGCCGACGAGCGCCCCGCCCGCCCACAGACCGAGGAGCGCCGCCGCGAAGCCCTTGCCGATGTCGAGCAGCACCACGGCGGTCCCGAGCCGCCGGCCGTAGACGCGGAAGACGTTCGTCGCTCCGACGTTCCCGCTCCCCTGCGCGCGGATGTCCTCGCCCCGGAACAGGAGCGGCAGCCAGTACCCGAAGGGCAGCGAGCCGAGGAGGTACCCGCCGGCGATGGCGAGCGCCTCGAGCACGGCGCTACTCGACCGGGATGCGGTACGACTCGGCCCAGGCGTTCACGACGCCCCAGTCGAGGTTCCGCAGGAACGCGTCGATGTAGGCCGCGCGGTCGGTCTGGTAGTCGAGGAAGTAGGCGTGCTCGTAGACGTCGAGCGCGACGAGCGGCGTCGCGTTCCAGACCGGAAACGTGTTCTGCGCGTCGCCGACGTAGTTGAAGATCCTGCCCTCGTCCCAGTCGTACGCGGTCCAGGCCCAGCCGCGCGCGGCCATGCCCGACGCGATCAGGTCGGCGCGCCAGGCGCCCGCGGAGCCGAAGTCCCGCTCGACGAGAGCGCCCATCGCCCCGTCCGGGTCGCCGCCGCCTCCTCCGAGGTGCGAGAAGTAGACCTCGTGGTTCTTGATGCCGCCGATGGCGAAGGTCAGGTCGACCTTCAGCGAGCGCACGTCCGAGTACACCTGATTCGCGGTGCTCAGGTCCGTGTCCGCCAGGCGCCCGAGGATCTCGTTCCGCTTCGCCACGTACCCCTGGTACAGGCGGTAGTGCGCCTCGATGCTCGTCCGAGAGATGCCGTCGAGTTCGAGCAGCGCGGGCCGGAGGTCGCGGGGCCGGATCTCGACGAAGTTGCTCATCTGGTTTCCTCCATGGGCAAGGCGGGAACGCGGGGGAGCATATCCTTCTCCCCGAATCCCCTCAGGAGAGGAGCAGGCATGGCGTACAGCGTCCCAGACCTTTCGTACCCGTTCGACGCGCTCGAGCCGCACATCGACGCGAAGACGATGGAGATCCACCACGACAAGCATCACGGCGCGTACGTCACGAACCTGAACGCCGCGCTCGAGGGGACCGAGTGGATGGACCACCCGATCGAGTCCGTGCTCGCGAACCTCGACACGATCCCCGAGGACAAGCGCACGGCCGTCCGCAACAACGGCGGCGGGCACGCTAACCACTCGCTCTTCTGGGAGATCATGTCGCCGGACGGAGGGGGCGAGCCGGTGGGGTCGCTCGCAGACGCCGTCTCGGAGACGTTCGGCAGCGCCGAGGAGCTCAAGAAGCAGGTCAACGACGCCGGCGTGAAGCGATTCGGCTCGGGCTGGACCTGGCTCGTCTGGGACGGCAGCGGTCTCACCGTGAAGTCGACGCCGAACCAGGACACGCCGATCATGGACACCGAGGTGCCCCTCCTCGGGATCGACGTGTGGGAGCACGCCTACTACCTCGCCTACCAGAACCGGCGGCCCGACTACCTCGAGGCATGGTGGAACGTCGTCGACTGGTCCGCGGTCTCGACCCGCTTCGACGAGGCGAGGTAGCGGACACCCGCGCAATCCGGCGGGGCGGCGCCCGCGTAGCACGGAGCGATGAGCGTATCGCTCCTGGTTCCGGCTCCTCTCGCACCGGCCCGTAGGGTGGCGATCGTGAGCGCGAACAACCGCGAGCCGACCGACGGCGAGCTCATCGAGCACATCGCCGGAGGCGATCGCAGCGCCTTCGAGGAGCTCTACCGCCGCTACGTGCGCGCGGTGCTCGGGCTCGCGCTCCGCCGCATCGGCGACAGGGGGCGTGCGGAGGACGCGACGCAGGACGCGTTCGTCGCGATCTGGCGCTCGGCGCGCACGTACGACCCGCGGCGCGGAGCGGGAGCACCGTGGCTGTACGCCGTCGCCAGGAACGCGATCACCGACGGCCTGCGGAGGACGCCCGAGGCAACCGCGGAGCTCCAGGACGGGCCCGCGGGCGACCCCGATCCCTCCGACCGAGCCGAGAGCGCATGGGTCGCCTGGCGCGTCCACCGCGCCCTCGAGGTGCTGACCGAGCACGAGCGCCCGCTGATCGAGCTCGCGTACTGGCGCGGGCTCAGCCAGAGCGAGATCGCCGACCGCCTCGGCATACCGCTCGGGACGGTGAAGACACGGACCCGCAGCGCGCTCGCCCGGCTGGCCGACGAGCTCGACGGGGAGCTCTCATGAGCGAGCGCGGCCCCGACTTCGAGGAAATCGTGGGCTCCGATCTCGGGCCGGCCGAGCGCGACCGCCTCCAGCGCGTCCACGAGGCGCTCGTCGCGGCCGGGCCGCCCCCGGAGGCCACGGCGCCCGCGTCCGCTCCCTCGACGGCGGAACCGGAGCCGATACGCCTCCTGACCGCCGCCCGTCGGCGGCGGCGCGGCGCGCTCGTCGCGCTCGCGGCAGCGTTGGGCGTGCTCGTCTTCGCCGTCGGCGCCGTCGTCGGCAACGCCTGGGACGAGCCCGGCACCTTCCGGACGATCACGATGACCGGGACCCCCGCCGCCGAGGGCGCCTCCGCGTCGCTCGAGCTCTTCGACCTCGACGACGCCGGGAACTGGCCGATGGAGATCCGCGTCGACGGTCTCGCGCCGTCCTCCAACGAGCGCCCGTTCGAGCTCTGGTTGACGCGCGGAGGCCGGCCCGCCGCGCTCTGCGGAAGCTTCCACGTCGCGTCCGACGGGTCCGCCGTCGTGCCGATGAACGCGCCCTACCGGCTCGACCAGTTCGACGGCTGGGTCGTCGTCGAGGAGGGCTCGAAGGCGCCGCTCCTGACCACCTGACGTCCGCGCGAACGGACTTCAACAGCCTCCGGGCCGCACGCTATCGTCGCTCGGGATGGCGGCGAGCCAGTACGAGGACTTCATGCGCCACGTCTTCACGACGGGCGTTCCGAAGCAGGACCGCACCGGGACGGGCACGGTCAGCGTCTTCGGGTACCAGATGCGCTTCGACCTGTCCGAGGGCTTCCCGCTCGTGACGACGAAGAAGGTGCACTTCCGGTCGGTCGCGTACGAGCTGCTGTGGTTCCTGCGCGGGGAGTCGAACGTCCGCTGGCTCCAGGAG
>DASSCD010000105.1:0-2496 GCA_035698005.1 Gaiellaceae bacterium
GCACGATCGGGACGAGGACGAACGGGCTCGCGGGCAGCTCGGTCGGCACACGGAGGTGCGGCACCGCGAGCTCCGAGGCGAGCGACGCGCAGTCGCGGTCGTGCCGGTCGAGAAGCTGGATGACTCCCGCCGGCTCGCCGAGCCCCCGCGCGCGGTCGATCGCCTCCGGCCAGTCGAGCGGGTCGACGAGCCACACGTGTCCCTCGGCCGCGAGCGCATGCGACGTGCGCGTCATCGCCTCGTCGACGGTCCAGCCGAAGCCGTCCGCGCCGAGGTCGTCGCAGAACCGGAACGTCACGTGCTCTCGAGCGTGAGCAGGTCGTCGGCGGTCTCGCGGCGCCTGACGCGGCGGGCCTCGCCTCCGCCCACGAGCACGGCGGCGGGCCGGCCCACGCCGTTGTAGTTCGAGCTCATCGCCAGCGTGTACGCCCCGGTCGCGGGCACCGCGAGCAGATCGCCGCGCCGCGGGGAAGGGAGCGCGGCGTCGTCGATCAGCACGTCGCCCGACTCGCAGTGCATCCCGGCGACGCTGACCTGCTCGTCCGGCTCCTCGTCCGCGCGCGCGGCGGAGAGCGCCGCGTACCGCGCGTCGTACAGCTGCGGGCGCGGGTTGTCCGACATGCCGCCGTCGACCGCGACCCACGTCCGCTCCTCGAGCCGCTTCACGGCCCCGACGCGGTACAGCGTCACGCCGGCGCGCCCGACGAGCGCGCGCCCCGGCTCGAGCCAGATCTCGGGCTCCGGGAGGCCCTCGGCCGCGAACGCCTCGCGGCCCTTCGAGCACGCGACCCGCGCCAGCTCGTCCGCCTCGGGCACGTGCTCCTCGGGGTGGTGGCGGATGCCGAAGCCCCCGCCGAGGTCCGCGACCCGGACGACCCAACCGAGTGAGTCCCGACAGCGCACGGCGAACGCCGCGAGCCGCTCGATCGTCTCTCCCTGCGCCGTGAAGTCGGGGAGCTGCGAGCCGACGTGCACGTGGAGCCCGAGGGCATCGAGCCCCTGCGAAAGCGCACGCGCGACGGCGTCCTCCGCGACCACCGGTGGCAGGCCGAACTTGGAACCGTGGTGTCCCGTCACGACCGCCTCGTGCGTGTCGGCGTCGACGCCGAGGGTCACGCGCACGAGGATGTGGCGAACTCCGGCCGCCGCCGCGAGCTCCACCTCGTCGGGGGCGTCGAGCACGACGGGTGCGCCTTCCCGCGCCGCCTCGCGGAGGAGCGCTTCGTCCTTGTTGTTCCCGTGCACGACGAGGTCGCCTCCCGCGAGCCCTGCGGCTCGGGCGAAGGCGAGCTCTCCCGCCGAGGCAACGTCGGCGCCGACAGCCTCCTCGCGCAGCAGCCGGAGCAGCGCGACGTTCGGGAACGCCTTCGTGCCGTAGAACAGTCGGCCCTCCGACCCGACGGCGTCCCGGAACCGCTGCGCCTGCGCTCGCACCGTCTCCTCGCAGTAGACGAGAAGCGGCGTGCCGAACCGCTCGGCGAGCATGGACGCCCCGACGCCGCCGAGCTCCAGCTCGCCGCCCTCGACCCGTGCCGAATCGGGGAAGAGCGCGAGCATTCGCGGATACTGCCTGTTACGATTCGTGCCTCATGCAGCAGCTTCTCGCATGACGCAGGGAACGCACGCGGCGCGAGCCGCGACGTTTCCTCCAGGCCTCTCGACGCGAGAGGCTTTTTTGTTCCCCGAGTCGAAGTGAGAACGGTGATGGAGCGGTACGACCCACAGGCAATCGAGGCGAAGTGGCAGGCGATCTGGGCCGAGGCCGGCGCCTTCACCGTGCCGAACCCCGGCCCGGACGAGCTCGAGCGCCACGCCCGGAAGACCTATGTCCTCGAGATGCTCCCGTACCCGTCGGGCGAGTTGCACATGGGGCACGTCCGCAACTACATGTTGGGCGAGATCGTCGCTCACTTCCGTCGCCGCCACGGGTTCGCCGTCATGCGGCCGATGGGGTTCGACGCCTTCGGGCTGAACGCGGAGAACGCGGCCATCCAGGACGGCGTCCACCCGCGGGTGTCGACCGAGCGCAACATCGCCTCGATCCGCGCCCAGATGGAGCGCCTGGGGTGGGCGATCGACTGGGAGCGCGTGCTCTCGTCCCACGAGCCCTCGTACTACCGCTGGACCCAGTGGCTCTTCCTGCGCTTCTTCGAGAAGGGGCTCGCGTACCGCAAGAACGCGCCGGTCAAGTGGTGCCCGAACGACCAGACGGTGCTCGCGAACGAGCAGGTCATCGACGGGCGCTGCGAGCGCTGCGGCGCCATGGTCGAGGCCCGCACGCTCGAGCAATGGTTCTTCCGGATCACCGAGTACGCCGACGCGCTGCTCGACGAGATGGACCTGCTCGAGGAATGGCCGGACCGCGTCCTGCGGATGCAACGGAACTGGATCGGCCGCTCGGAAGGCGCCGACCTCGTGTTTCACGTCGACGATTTCGGCGAGGAGGTCGAGGTCTTCACGACCCGCCCGGACACGCTGTACGGCGCGACGTTCTTC
>DASSCD010000106.1:0-9449 GCA_035698005.1 Gaiellaceae bacterium
CGTGATCAACGACCCGGCCGAGATGGCGAAGCTGATGCCCGGCGTCGAGAGCTTCGAGGTCACCGACGCGACGCACTGGACCGCGAAGGTCAAGGTCCCGCTCGGGCTCGGCGGGCTGAAGATGACGATGAACTTCGAGAAGCTCGAGGAGCGCCCGCCCGAGTTCGCGTCGATGCGGGCGAAGGGGCAGGGCGTTGGTGCGCTGATGGACATGACGACCTCGTTCACGCTCGCCGAGGCCGGCGAGGGCACCTCGATGGCGTGGGAGGCGGACGTGAAGATCGCGGGCCCGGTCGGGGCCATGGGCCAGCGCGTCCTCCAGCCGATCGTGAACCAGCAGGTCCAGCAGGTGCTCGGCGCGCTCGAGGAGCGCGTCTCCGCGGCGTCGGACTCGGGAGCCGAGCGAGGGATTCACCCCGCGTCGCCCGAGGCGTACTCCTCCGAGCCCGACGGCCCGACGCACTCGACCGAAGAGAGCTGAAGTCCCTCGTGCCCGCGCCGTTCCGCATCGGCGTGATGCAGCTGACGATGGAGCCCCTCGAGGAGATGCTCGAGTCGGCGCGCGTGCTGGACGCCGCAGGCATGGACACGATCTGGCTCGCCGAGGCCTACCCGTGGTGGCGCAAGCACGGCATGGAGGCCCGCTCGTCGACCGTCGTGTCGGCGCTCATGGCGCGCGGGACGGAGAGGCTGACGATCGGCTGGGGGATCATCTCGCCCTTCACGCGCCATCCGGTGCAGGTCGCAATGGACGCGCGCGTCGTCCAGGAGGCGGCCGGGCCGGGCCGCTTCCTGCTCGGCTTCGGCACCTCGAAGATCTTCCTCAACAACATCCGTTCGCAGACGAAGAAGACGCTCGGCCCGATGCGGGACGCGGTGGCGATCGTGCGAGGCGTCCTCGGCGGCGAGGCGTTCGAGTACGAGGGCGACACGTGGAGCGCGTCGGTCCCGGCGCTGGCGGACGACGCGCACTCCCCGCGCGACGTGCCGCCCGTCTACGTCGCCGCGACGGCGCCGAAGATGCAGGCGCTCGCGGGTGAGATCGCGGACGGCTGCCTCACGCCGTCGATCACCACGCCGGCGTTCGTCCGGTATACGCGGGAGAACGTCGCGGCGGACATCGACATCGGCTGCACCGTCGTCGCCTCGATCCACGAGTCGGACCGCGAGGCCGGCCGTGAGGGGGCAAGGGAGATCGCCGGCATGTACCTCGCGAACAAGTTCCAGAACATCAAGGGCTCCGCGGACACGCTCCTCGAGCTCGCCGAGATCGGGATGGAGGAGCTCGGGCCGGTCGCGTCCGCGATGGAACAGGGGGGACGGCTCGCAGCCAAGGCGGAGGTGACGGACTCGCTCCTCGACCGCTGCAAGCCGATCGCGGGCACGCCGGAGGACTGCATCGCCGCGATCGAGGAGTACCGCGACGCGGGCTGCACGCACGTGATGCTCGAGCTCTGGGGCGACCGCCGCCACGACCAGATCCGGCTCTTCGGAGAGAGAGTGCTCCCATACTTCAGGTCGTGACGGAGTTCGACACCAGCGCATTCGACGCGTTCGAAGTAGCCGGCTGGGGGACGAAGGAGGCTGCGACCTACGACGCCCTCGCTGGGCGCGTGACAGCGCGGTTCGCCGAGCCTCTCCTCGACGCAGTGGGCGCCGGCGCGGGCACGCGCCTGCTCGACGTCGCCACCGGCCCCGGCTACGTCGCCGCGAGCGCGGCCACGCGCGGGGCAGAGGTCACGGGCGTGGACTTCTCGGAGACGATGCTCGCGTTCGCGCGCGAACGGACACCCGAGGTGGAGTTCGTCTGCGGTGACGCGACCGACCTCCCGTTCGAGGACGCGACCTTCGACGCGGTGACCGCGGCCTTCCTGCTCCTGCACGTCGGAGCACCCGAGCGGGCGGTCGCCGAGGCCGCTCGCGTGCTGAGCCCGGGCGGCCGTGCCGCGTTCAGCGTCTGGGATGTTCCCGCGCGTGGTCGCTGGATCGGGGTCTTCTTCGACGCGTTCACGGCCGCGGGAGCGCATCCGCCGGCCGAGGTACCCGAGGGGCCGAGCTTCTTCAGGCTCGCAGACGACGCCGAATTCACGACGCTGCTCGCGGGCGGCGGGCTCGTCGACGTCGACGTGAGCACGGTCCAATTCGACCTCCACGTCCGCGACGGCGACGAGCTGTGGAACGGGCTCGTCGAGGGATCCGTGCGGGTGGGCCCGCTGATCCTCGGTCAGCCGGACGAGCTTCGGCAGCGCATTCGCGAGCGCTACGACGAGCTCCTCGAGACGTACCGCGCACAGGACGGCTTCGACGTTCCCGTCTCCGCCAAGGTCGCAGCGGGCGCGAAGCCGTGACCGTCTCGGTCGACCGGGACCGGCTCGTCGAGTGGGCGAGCCTCGCGATCGGGACGCCGAGCTTCACCGGCGACGAGCACGCGATGGCCGAGCTGATGCGCGAGACCTTTCTCGACCTCGGCCTGCAGGTTCAGTGGCAGCAGGTCGAGGACGGCCGGGCAAACGTGCTCGGCACCCGCCCGGGCGCGGGCGGGGGCCCGAGCCTCATGTTCAACGGGCACATGGACACGTCGTACTCGGGGAGGGAGCCGTGGCTCAGACACGTGCCCGGCTTCCAGCCGAGCGCGTTCGTCGAGGACGACCGCCTGTACGGGCTCGGCATCTCGAACATGAAGGGGGCGCTCGCCTGCTACGTGGAGGCGCTGCGCGCGCTCGCCGACGCGGGCGTCCAGCTACGCGGCGACGTCCTTGTCGCCGCGGTCTGCGGTGAGATCGAGAAGACCCAGTTCGGGGAGGCTCAGGGAGCCGAATACCGCGGCTACGCAGCCGGCTCGCGCTATCTCGTGTCGCACGGGGGCGTCGCGGACATGTGCATCCTGGGCGAGCCGACCGAGTCGAAGGTCGTCCTCGGGCACTACGGCTCGCTGTGGGCGCGGATCTCCACGAAGGGGCCGTTCGTGCACACCGCCTTCAGCGAGGGGAGGCGAGCCGAGAACTCGATCCTGCGCATGCGGGAGGTGCTCGACGAGGTCCTCGAGTGGATCCCGGCCTGGGAGGAGGACCCCGAGAACTCCTACCGGGGGGCGAAGGCGCTCGTGAACGTGGGCGCGATCGAGGGCGGCTTCGGCTGGCGGGTCTCGCGCACGCCGCACCGCACCGACCTCTTCCTCGACGTGCGCGTGCCGCCCACGAAGGAGATGGCGGTGGCGCGGTCGCAGGTCCTCGACCTCGTGCGCTCGCTGCAGGGGCGGTTCCCCGAGCACGGGATCGAGGGCGAGGTGTACGTCACCGCCCCGGGTGCGGAGATCGACGAGGGCCACGCGCTGGTGTCGGGGCTCCATGCCGCCCACGCGGAGGTGTTCGGCTCGCCGCCCGAGCGCGACGTGACGCGCTGGTTCTCCGACGCGTCGGTGCTCACGCGCTACGGCATCGCCACCGTGAACTACGGGACGTCGACAGGGCTGCTCGACACGGTCAAGGGCGAGAACCTCGAGATCGACGGGCTCGTGAAGACCGCGGACGTCTACGCTCGGACCGCGATGAAGGTCTGTGGAGTCGCATGATCGGGCACTCGAGAGAAGGAGGGATGCGATGCCGCTCTACTTGACGAGGTTCAGCTACACGCCACAGACGTGGGCTCGGATGATCGACAACCCGGAGGACCGGCGAGCGGCCGCGCAGGAGTACATCGAGTCCGTCGGGGGCACGTTGCAGGGGTTCTGGTACGCGTTCGGAGAGCACGACGGGTACACGCTGTGGGAGGCTCCCGACAACGTGTCCATGGCCGCCGTTGCGCTGGCGATCGGCGGCGGTGGTGCGCTGAGCTCGTTTCAGACGACCGTGCTCCTGACGGTCGACGACACGCTCGAAGCGCTCGGACGGGCGCAAGGGATCGGGTATCAGGTACCCGGCGCGTAGCGCTATGACATGGGACCGCTGCCACGAGCTTCTCCTCGCGTACGCAAGACGGAGTTGCCGATGAAGCTGGTCACGTTCGGCGACGAGCCGCGTGTCGGCGTGCTCGAGGGCGAGGAGATCGCCGTCCTCGACGTCCCGACGATGCGCGAATGGTTCGCGCAGGGCGGCGCCGACGAGACCGGCGAGCGGGTCGCGCTCGCCGAGGCCCGGCTCCGCGCGCCGATCGTGCCGAGGAAGTTCTTCCACACCGCAGGCAACTTCCGCGAGCACGAGGAGGAGTCGAAGCAGGTCGACTGGTCGCACGAGATCGCGCCCTGGATCGTCTTCTTCCAAAACGTGGACGCGATCGTCGGCCCGGACGAGCCCGTCGTCTACCCGGAGCACCTGACGGAGGAGCTCGACTACGAGCTCGAGCTCGCCGTGGTCGTCAAGAAGCCGGGGAGGTGGTTCTCGCCCGAGGAGGCTGCGGACTACGTCGGCGGGTACCTCATCTTCAACGACATCACGGCACGCGACATCCAGCGTCGCGAGATGCGCTCGGGGGTCTTCTCCTTCTGCAAGGCGATCGACACCTTCTGTCCGCTCGGGCCATGGATCGTCACGCCGGACGAGGTGCCGGACCCGCACGCGCTCGCGATGGAGTTGCGCGTGAACGGCGACCGGCGGCAGGTCTCGCACACGGGACGAATGAGCGTGACGATCCCGGAGATCCTCAGCCACTATTCGGCGCTCGGGTACTCCGCAGGAGACGTCGTCTCGACCGGGACCGTGTCCGGCGTGGCCGGGTTCTCGCCCGACGCCGCGTCTCTCTACCTCCGTCCCGGCGACGTGATGGAGGCCGAGATCGAGCGCATCGGCGTGCTCCGGAACCCCGTCGTCTCCTGGCAGGAGGCGCACGGCGAGCCCGCGCCGGAGCGCGTGCGCTGGTGACGCGCTTCCGGGAGTCGTTCCCGATCCTGACCGTCGACGACGTGGATCGGGCCGTCGACTTCTACTGCTCCGCGCTGGGGTTCGAGAAGACGTACGAGTTCGAGGAGGAAGGAGCGACAGCGTTCGCGTTCCTGCGCCTGGAGCCGCTCGGAATCGGGATCGCGCGTCGACGAAGGGCGAGCGACGCGGACGTCGCGCTGTGGGTCTACGCGGACGACGTCGACGCCGCCGCACGGGAGCTCAGCGCAGCGGGCGCCGAGGAGCTCGTCGCTCCGGCCGACCGGGCATGGGGGGAGAGGACGTGCACCTTCCGCGATGCCGACGGCCACGTGATCCATGTCGGCATGCGCCGGTGAGCGTCCGGATCGGCTCGATCGAAATCGCCCCGCTGCTGGACGCGGTCGGCACGCTCGCCGAGCTCGAGCAGGCGTACCCGGACGTCGAGGCGCAGGAGTGGGCGCCCTACCGGGCGCTCTACCCCGAGCTCCACGCGGGCTCGCGGTGGCGGCTGCCGGTGAAGGTCCACGTCATCCGCTCCGGCGGCACGACGGTCCTGGCCGACACCGGGGTCGGACCGCCGGGGAGCTTCCCCATGTGGCGAGGCGACCGTGAGGGACTGCTTCCCGCCGCGCTCGAGGAGCTCGGCGTCCAGCGCGACGCCGTCGATCTCGTGTTCCTCACGCACCTGCACATCGACCACATCGGCTGGACGACCGACGAGCGCGCCGACGTGCTCTTCCCGAACGCGCGCTACCTCGTGCACCGGGAGGCGCTCGGGTTCGCCCGCACGAACCCCGACCGCCCTCACATCCGCCGCTGCGTGGAGCCGCTCGTCGGCCGGTTCGAGCTGCTCGACGCGGACGCCGAGCTCGCCCCCGGGGTGACCGCGTTCAGCGCACCGGGCCACTACCCGGGGCACATGGGCGTGCGCATCCGGTCGAACGGCGACGAGGCGGTGCTGATCGCCGACATCGCTCCGCACCCGGCGCTGCTCGACCGGCCGGAATGGGTGTACGCGTTCGACGACGCTCCGCAGACGACGACGCGCGCGGAGCTGATCGCCGAGCTGCTCGACCGGGACGTCCTGGCGATCTGCGGGCACTACCCCGGCAGCGGCGTCGGTCACGTCGTCACCCGGGACGGCCGCGTCGTCTGGGAAGAGTCTCCGAACGGCTGATAGCGTCGCCGCCATGGACGACGGGTTCCGGGTCGAGGTCGACCTCGACGACGAGGAGCACGGGTACTCGATCCGCGAGCGGCTACGGGCCCTCGACCTCGACGACAAGGCGCGCGAGCGGCTGGGCACGGGCGTCCTGGTCACCCGCGACGGCGCTCGGCTCTTCCTGTATGCCCCGAGCGAGGGGCGGGCACGCGAGGCCGCGGGAGTCGTGCGCGGGCTCGTCGACGAGGAGCGGCTCACCGCAGAGGTCCGCGTGACCCGCTGGCACCCGGTCGAGGAGGCCTGGAAGGACGCGTCGATCCCGCTTCCGATGACCCCGGGTGAGGAGGCCGCCGAGTACGAGGCGCGCGAGCGCGCCGAGGCCGCGGAGGCCGAGCTCGAGGGCGCCTACGACTGGTCCGTCGTCGTGCACGTGCCGGGCCGGGGCGCGGCCGGCGAGCTCGCGGACCGGCTCGCCGCCGAGGGCGTCGACGTCGTGCGCCGTTGGCGCTACGTCGTCGCCGGCGTCCCGACCGAAGAGCGCGCGCAGGAGCTCGCCGGGCGGCTGCGCGGGGAGCTGTCCGGAGAGGCCGACGTGCGCGTTGAGGTCGACCTCTCCGACGTCGAGCGCTCGCCGCTCCAGTTCCTCCCCTTCTGACGCGCCGACCGGCGCTTGACGGCGTCCGGGGTCGGCTGTTCGATGTGGGCGTGAGGCCTCGTCTGGTCGTGGTCGCAGCGGTCGGCGTGCTTGCCGTCGGGTGCGGCAGCGCCGAGAACGACCCGAACCTCGCAGCCGCGATCGGGAGGACCGAGGCCGCCGGCTCGTCGCGGATCGAGATGTCCGGCACCGACTCGCAGAACGGCTTAAGCCTCGCGTGCCGCGGAGCGGCCGACTACGCCGACGGGCGTCTCGCCCTCGACTGCGACTGGGGGACGACGGGCACACTCGAGGTGATCGGGATCGGCAACGTCACCTACATGCGGGGCGACACGCTCGGCATCGCAGGCGCCGGCTCCAAGTGGCTCCGGCTCGCGGACCTCGACGAGAGCGGGGCGGCCACACTCTCCCCGCGACGACTGCTCTCGATGCTGCGCGCCGCGAGCACGGAGACCGAGCGCCTGGGCGAGGAGATCGTGCGGGGCGTGGACACGGTGCGCTACCGGTTCGAGGTGGACTGCGAGGACGCGGAGCTGCACGACTGCGACGGGCCGACGGCCCCGGTCGACGTGTGGATCGCGGACGACGGGCTCGTGCGCAGAATCGTCGAGGCCGAGTCGGACGACGTCACGGTCGAGTTCTACGACTTCGGGACCGACGTCGCGATCGCGGCGCCACCGGCCGATCAGGTCGTGGACGCGGACAACTTCGAGCCGCGATCTTGCGAGGGCGGCGGGGCGCCGATCGATGCAGCCATGGTCGTCGGTGCGCTGCGCGGTGTCGGTCTCGAGAGTCAGCGCGGCAGGGAGTGCGTCGGCGGGACCGTGGCGACCGTCGCCGGGGCCGAGGCGGAGACCGGCGGCCAGGCGTGGTACTTCATGTGCTACCTGAGCGAGTCGCCCCCGGCGAACGCCGGCACGGCCCCGTCGGCACGCTCGAGCACGACGGGGGCGCAACTGCGACTCGCCAACCTCAGCTGCAACGTGTACGCGGCGGGCGGAGGCGCCCCGAGCGCTGAGAACGTCGGACGGCTGCGCGAAGCGTTCGACGACCTCGCACGGCGAATCCGTCCGTAGGATCGTCCTGTGCCCTGGCCGAGGGACGACGCGAAGCTCGACCGCGTGCGCGCGCTCATGGCCGACCGCGGACTCGATGCGCTCGTCGCGCGCGCGCCGGACAACGTCCTCTACCTGACCGGGTTCTGGGGGATGAAGGGGTACGACGTCTGTGTCTTTCCGCGGGAGGGCGACCCGACGCTGATCTGCCTCGAGGCGAGCGAGGAGGACGCAGAGCGGACGGCGTGGACCACCGACGTGCGGCTGTTCGCGGGCTACGACCCTTCGGACCCGCGCCCGCCGCTCCTCCGCGCGCTGGACCTCGCGAAGGAGGCGGCCTCGCAGTATCGGACGGTCGGCCTCGAGCTCTCGCTCGGCACCCAGGCCGCGGACCGCATGGTCGGCGAGCCGACGACGTTCACCGCCGGTTGGTTCGGCGCCTTCGAGGGCGCCGAGGACGCGACGCCGCTGCTCGCGGAGGCGCGCGCGATCAAGACCGACCAGGAGATCGAGCGCGTGCGCCTCGCGAACGAGATCGCCGCGGCCGCGATGGAGCACTGCAAGCTCGTCCTCGAGCCGGGGATGAGCGAGGCGCAGATCGCGGCGGAGTGGGAGGGATTCGTCCACGGCGAGGGCACCGGCTGGGAAGGGAAGGTCGACCTCGCGCTGCCGTTCTCGCTCGTCTGGTCCGGCCCCGGGATCAAGACGTTCACTGCTACCACCGCACGCCCGGTCGTCGAGGGCGCGCCGACGCTGTTCGAGATCTGGGTCTGCGCCGACGGCTACTGGTGCGACCACACGAAGAACCTCGTCGTCGGCGACCTGGAGCCGCGCTACCGCGAGCTCGAGGCGGGGCTCGTGGGCGTCTACGACGCGGCGGTGGCCTTCTGCCGTCCCGGCGCGAGCCTCGCCGAGCTCGACCGGACCGTCCGTCAGGGGATCGCGGCGCTCGGCTTCCCCGGGCAGCCGTCGCACCCGATCTGCCACGGCGTCGGCGCGCGCGCACACGAGCCGCCGTACGCGCACCAGGCCGGCGGCGGTGAGATCGCCGAGGGCATGGTCCTTGCAATCGAGCCAGGGTGCTATATCGACGGCGGCGGGGGGCTTCGCGTGGAGGACAACTTCCTCGTGACCGCGACAGGCGCTGAGAAGCTCTCTCCCTTCCCCGATGGGATAGTGCAGGCGTGACGCTCGACCGCTCGAAGGTGTGGACCGGCGACCTGAACGCGCATGCGCTGGAGCCGCAGCCGCACGGGACGATCGGGCTCTACGACACGACGCTGCGCGACGGCGAGCAGACGGTCGGCGTCGTGCTGACGCCGGAGGACAAGCTCGCGATCGCGGCCGCGCTCGCGGAGGCCGGCATCGATCGCATCGAGGCGGGGTTCCCGCGGGTGTCCGAGGACGACGCGAACGCGATCCGCTCGATCGTGGAGGCCGGGCTCGACGCTGAGATCTGGGGGTTCTCGCGCGCAGTCCGCGCCGACGTCGAGGCGCTCGTCGAGCTCGGGCTCACCGCCTCGGTGATCGAGAGCCCGATCTCGGACGGGAAGCTCGCCGCTCTCGGCGTCACGCGCGAGACGATGCTCGAACGGATCCGGTCGGCGGTCTCCTTCGCCGTCGAGAGCGGGATCCGCGTCGCGTTCTTCGGCGTCGACTCCACGCGGGCCGACCTCGGCTTCCTCCGCTCGGCCTACGAGACCGCGGTCGACGCCGGGGCC
>DASSCD010000107.1:0-8688 GCA_035698005.1 Gaiellaceae bacterium
GAGGCGAGGCGGATCGGCTACGTCCTCCCGGGCGAGCAGCTCTTCGTCGTCAAGGGCATCCCGGCCTGGCGGCGGGCGCAGCGTACGCTCCGGGACGATGGATGACCGGGCGCTCGTCGCCGCGCAGCTGGGACGTCCCCCCCGCGCCTTCCGACGGGTAGCCGCCCGCTGCGCCTACGGGCTGCCGGCGGTCACCGAGCAGGATCCCTACGACGCCGACGGGTCGCCGTTCCCGACCACCTACTACCTCACATGCCGGTACCTCGTGGCCGCGCTCGCACGCATCGAGGCCGCGGGTGGCGTCGAGCGCTGGGGCCGCGCGGCCGCGCGGGACGAGGCCCTTGCCGCCTCGCTCGCGCAGGCGACGGAGGAGCAGCGGAGGGTGCGCCGCGCGCTCGCGGCAGGGAGGCGAAGCGAGGACGACGGCGCGTCCCTCGACCTCGGGATCGGCGGCTCGCACGCGCCGGCGAACCTGAAGTGCCTGCACGCGCACGCCGCATTCGCGCTCGCCCGGCCGGGCTACGTGCTCGGGGAGCGCATCGTTGCCGAGGTCGAGCCGTCGTGGCCGGCGGCCGGCTGCTGCTCGGAGGGTCTCCGCGGGTCCGACTAACCTCCGCCGGAGATGATCGACTCCGAGATCTCGCGCGTCCGGCTGCGCGATCTGGTGCGTCTGGGCCGCTCCGGCACCGGCTCCGCGGCCTCTGGCCGCTGCACCGGCGCGTGCGCTTCGCGCGGCGAGCCCGTCACCGTTACCGCCAGGAGCGGCAACGGTCTCGCCGCGCGCCCCGGAGCGGCCAGCCCGCGCCCCGGAGCAGGCGATCTCTCGGAATCGATCATCTAGTGGCGGACGTCGAGAGCGCCCGGCGCGAGTGGGAGGCCGCCTACCGGCGCCTGGGGGAGTCCGCGAGCGCGCCGGGGTCGCCGGACGGGCTGCACCGCCAGCTCCGCGTGGTGACCGAGGAGCTGCGCAAGCGCGTCGGCTCGACGTTCACGCTCCGCGAGCTCGCGGACGAGTACGGTCGGGCGGACGACTGGGCGCGGGACGCAGTCGCCGAGCGGGCCACGCACCCGGGCTGGCTGTCCTCGTTCGCGATCGTGGAAGGCGCCGCGTTCCATCTCTACTCGCGCGGGGCAGTGGACTACGAGCCGTGATCCCATCCCGGTCGAGCCGCCGGCGACCGAGGCCTGCGCGCGAGCGCGCCGGTCGCCTCGCGCTCCTGGTGGTCGTGGGGACGCTGGCGTTCCTGCTCGGTATCGCGTTCGCCCGCACGCTCGACGAGCGGCCGCAGCCCGGGGACGTCGTCACCACGAACGTCCGCACCCTGACGCCACTGCCGCAGCAGGCGCCTGCGCGGACGGTCACGGTGACCGTCACGACGCCCTAGCTCGCTACAGCTCTTCCGAGGCTTCGAGCAGCCCGGCGGCGATGATTCCGAGCGAGCACGCCAGGCTGATCCAGATCCCGACGCCGCGGCTCGCGAAGAAGAAGGTGTCCGGGATCGAGATCAGCCGGACGAGGACGAGAATGGTCGCCACGGATCCGATCGCGATCGTCACGAGGCTCTCGGGAACGGCCGCGGGAAGGTTGACGCCGACCTCGCGCAGGACGACGAGGAGAACCGCCGCGAGGCCGAGCACGAGGACGACCTTGCCGATCGTGCCCGTGTGCCAGCCGGTCACCGAGACCGTCGTCCCCTCGCCCTCGCCCGTGTACCAGCCGGTGAGGGCGGAGACGGCGAGGAGCAGCCCGAAGAGGAACGTGAGCCTGCCGCCGAGGTCCGGGATGCGCGCGGCGCCGGCGAAGGGCAGGCGGGGGCGACCGGGTCGTCCAGTGCCTTCCATGGGCTGAACAGTATGAGATCCCAGGCGGCTGGACGCTTCCGGCATGCCGAGGGCGGCCTCGGGAGGCGGTGCGGCGCTTAGAATTCGCCGCATGGCCGAGCCGGCGCCCACGACGGCACGCGAGGAGGCGCCGCCGCTCGATCCCGCGGCGGTCGAGCGGGCGTACCGCTTCCACCGCGCCCGCCGCGCCGCGCGCGCGCAGTGGCACCGCGAGAGGAAGTGGGCGGGGATCCGCTTCTGGCTCGTGCTCGCACTCGTCGTCGCCGTGGCCGTGCTCGTGGCGACTCGCACGCTCGGCGAGATCGAGCGGGTCTTCGGGCTATAGAGGCTTGATGAGGGTTCCAGGCACGCACGGATGGGGGCCTGCGCACGGCGCATCGCCGTCGCCTCGGTCGGCATCCAGGCGTCCAGCCTGCACGCCGCCCGAGTCGACGTCGCTGCTTCGCACATGCCCTCCCCGCACGCACCTCGAACCCACATCAAGCCTCTAGTCGTGCCGCGCTGGGGGGTGCGCGGCGGCCTCGCGCTGGGGGCGCTGGTCTTCGGCGCCGGCATCGGGGCGCTCGCGACGGAGATCACCGCTTCCCGGCTCCTCGCGCCCTACTTCGGGTCCTCGACGATCGTCTGGGCCAACCTCATCGGGATCGTCCTGGCCGCGCTCGCGGTGGGGTACTGGCTCGGCGGACGGCTCGCCGACCGGCGGCCGGAGCCGTCGCTGCTCGGGTTCATCGTCCTCGCCGCCGCGGTGTCCGTCGCCGCGATCCCGTTCGTCGCGAAGCCGCTCCTCGACCTGACGGTCGAGGGCCTCGACGAGGCGTCGGCCGGCGCGGTGATCGGGAGCTTCCTCGGAGTGCTCCTCCTGTGCGCGCCGCCGGTCGTGCTGCTCGGGATGGTCTCGCCGTTCGCGATCCGGCTGGCGGTGACGGGCGTCGAGACGGCCGGGGCGGTCGCGGGGCGCCTGTATGCGCTCTCGACCGCCGGCTCGCTCCTCGGCACGTTCCTGCCGGCGCTCGTCCTCATCCCCGCCATCGGTACGCAGCGGACGTTCCTCGTCGTCGCGGCGCTGCTCGCCGCGTCGTCCTGCTTCCTGCTCGGCGCCCGCTACCTGGTCGTCGCGGCCGGTCTGGCGGCGCTCGTGCTCGTGCCGCCGGGCGCCGTCAAGTCGCAGGCGGGCCTCCTGCACGAGGAGACCTCGTACCACCAGTACATCCAGGTCGTCGAGAAGCTGGACGGGCGGCGGCTGCTGTACCTGAACGAGGGCGTTGCCGTGCACTCGGTCTGGCGCCCCGACTCGGTGCTCACCGGTGGCGTGTGGGACGCCTTCCTCGCCCTGCCTCCGCTCCTCGGCCGGCCGCTCGAGCGCGTCGCGATCCTCGGCAACGCAGCCGGGACGACGGCGCGCGCGCTCAGCGCCTTCTACCCGGAGGTCGAGATCGACGGCGTCGAGCTCGACCCGGCGGTCAGCAGGGTCGGCCGGCGCTGGTTCGGGATGCGGGATACGCCGCGGCTCACCGTGCACGACGCCGACGCGCGTCCCTTCCTGCGCTCGACCGACGAGCGCTACGACCTCGTCGTCGTCGACGCCTACCACCAGCCGTACGTCCCCTTCTACCTCGCGACGCGCGAGTTCTTCCGGCTCGTCCGCGACCGGCTCGCTCCGGGCGGCCTCGTGGCGCTGAACGTCGCCACCGTGCCTGACGACGACCGGCTCGTCGAGGCGATCGGCCGGACGGTCGCGGCGGAGCTGCCGCAGGTCCTCGAGTGGCCCGCGCTGCGCTTCAACACGATCGTGCTCGGCCTCACCGAGCCGCTCCAGCAGGACGAGCTCGAACGGCGGCTACGCACGGGGCCGAGCGACCTCGCGCCGCTTCGCGAGCTGCTCGCGCGCGACGTGCGGCCGCTCCGGGCATCCGGACGTGCGTGGACGGACGACCGGGCGCCGGTCGAGTGGCTGACGGACCGGATGATCCTCGAGTACGCGGCCGAGGGCGGACGGCTCGACGAGGACTACCTCCCGACGCGGCCCGGCACGCCGTGATCTCCCTCGAGCGACGCGACGGCCACCCGCTGCGGATCGGCCACCGCGGGGCCGCCGCGCTCGCCCCCGAGAACACGCTGCGCGCGTTCCGCGCCGCGGTCGAGGCCGGCGTCGACCTCGTCGAGTTCGACGTCCTCGACCTCGGGGGCGGAGAGCTCGTCGTCGCGCACTCGTACGACCTGCGCGAGGTGAGCCACGGCGCCCTCACCGGCACCATCCTGGGACGCACCCTCGACGGCGTCCGCGTGGACTGCCCCGAGCTCCCGTCCCTCGACGAGGCACTCGCCTTCTTCGTCGAGGAGGCGCCCGGTGTCGGTCTCCACCTCGACGTCAAGTCGGCGTCGGCCGTGCCGCGCATCGCAAGCGCCCTGCGCGCGCTCGATCTCGTCGAGCGCAGCCTCGCGACCTCGTTCGAGCATCGCGCGCTCCGGCGTCTCGCCGAGCTCGAACCGGGCGTGCGGACCGGCATCTCGTTCCCGGCCGACCGTGCGGGCGTCCACGGCCGCCACGGCACCGCACGGCTCGTTCGCGGTGCGCTGCGGGCGTTCCGCGCGGTGACACCACGGCTCGTCCCCCGGCTCCTCGCCCGGGCCGGAGCGACGGCGTTCGTGGTGCACCACGCGCTCGCGACGCCGGCGACGGTCCGGACTGCGCACGCGCTCGGGGCGGCCGTCGTCACGTGGACGGTGCGCGATCCACGCGACCTTGCGCGGGTGGACGACGCGGGCGTGGACGCCATTGTCGTCGACGATCCGACGATATTCGTCTCTACACTGCAAACGTGAGCTGGCCCGCCCGCGCAGCCCTCGCGTTCGCCCTCCTCGCCGCTGCCCTGGCGGGGCTCGCGGTATCGCTCGGAGCCGCCTCGGCGTCCGACTCGCAGACGACCACGACGACGACCGAGCCCCCGCCGACGGAGCCCTCGATCCCGCCGCAGCCTCCTGTTCCCGCGCCGATCGCGTTCGGCGTCACCGTCGGCGGCGTGCAGGTTGGCGGGATGCTCCCGTCGGAGGCGACCGAGGCCGTGCGGGCGGTGTACACCCGGCCTCTGCCGCTCGTCGTGAGCCCGACGCGGACGATCCGCCTCGCGCCTGGCGAGCTCGGCGCCCGCGCGAACGTCCCGAAGGCGATCGGGCGCGCTCGCGTAGCGCGCCCCGGGCGGATCGTGCCGCTCGACGTCGCCGTGTCGACCTCACGCATACGGAAGTACGTGGACGCGCTAGCGCGCAAGCTCGACCGCAAGGCGGTCGACGCGAAGGTCCTCCTGCGCGGCGTGCGGCCGCGGGCGGTCGAGGCGCGCGAAGGCCGGCTCGTGAAGCGACTCGCCGGCGCCCGCGCGATCCGGTACGCACTGAAGCGGAACGCGCGGGCGCCGATCGAGCTGCGGTACGAGCTGTTGAAGCCGAAGGTCGAGTCCGTCGAGTACCGCGGCGCGGTCGTGATCATGCGGAGCTCGAACCGGCTCCTCTTCTACAACCGCAAAGGGCTCGTCCGCTCGTTCGGCATCGCGACCGGTCAGAGCTCGTACCCCACCCCGCTCGGCGACTACGAGATCGTGAACATGCAGCGGAACCCGTGGTGGTACCCGCCGCCCTCCGACTGGGCGGCCGACTCGGATCCGGTGCCGCCCGGCCCCGGGAACCCGCTCGGCACCCGCTGGATGGGGCTCTCGGCGCCCTACGTCGGCATCCACGGCACGCCCGACGCCGCCTCGATCGGCTACTCCGCCTCGCACGGCTGCATTCGGATGCGGATCGCAGACGCCGAGTGGCTCTTCCGCCGCGTGGAGATCGGGATGCCGGTCTTCATCGTCGCCCGGTAGGACGCGCAGGTGGCCGGGCGCGCGCGGCTCGTCGCCCAGGGCGTGGCCATCGGGCTCGTGGCGCTCCTCTTCGTGCTGCTCGTGTGGGCGCTCGCGACCGACGAGGGCGGCGATCTGGCGGGCGCGGCCGCGCGCGGGGAGCGGCCCGCTGCGCCCGACTTCACGCTCGAGCGGCTCGACGAAGAGGGCGAGCTCTCGCTCTCGTCGCTGCAGGGGAAGGCGGTCGTCGTCAACGTGTGGGCGTCGTGGTGCGGGCCGTGCAAGGAGGAGGCGCCCTACCTCGAGCAGGTGTGGCGTCGGAACCGCGCCCGCGGGCTCGTCGTCGTCGGGCTCGACGCGAAGGACTTCCGGCGCGATGCGCGCAACTTCATGCGCCGGTACGAGCTCACGTTCCCGGTGGTCTACGACGGGCCCGGCGACACGCTTCCGGGCTGGGGCGTGACCGGCTTCCCCGAGACCTTCGTGCTCGACCGTCGGGGTCGCGTGGTCGAGAGCTTCGCCGGCGCGGTGAGCTCCGACGAGGACCGCGCGCGGCTGCGGGCGGCGGTCGACTCGGCGCTCGAGTCGTGAGGGCGCTCGCGCTCGTCGTCGCCTGCGCGGCCGCGCTCACCGTTCCCGCGTGGGCGGCGGAGCCTCCGAACGCCCCCGACCTGGAGGCCGAGCTCGTGTGCCCCGTCTGCGAGACGACGCTCGACCAGTCGAACGCTCCGGTAGCGCAGCGGATGAAGCTCTTCATCCGCGAGCGGATCGCGGCCGGCGACTCCGAGCAGGAGATCAAGGACGCGCTCGTGGCCCAGTTCGGGCCAGGTGTGCTGGCGACCCCGCGCAAGAGCGGGTTCGGCCTGCTCGCGTGGGCCCTCCCGCTCGCAGCGCTCGCGGCCGGTGCGCTCATCGTCGGCGTGCTCGTCCGGTCGTGGAGCCGGCGACGCACCCCCTCCTCGCCGGAGACGCCGCTCGACCCCGAGCTCGAGCGGCGCGTCGACGAGGAGCTCGCCCGCTACGAGGGCTGACGTGAGCCCCACTGCGATCCCGGTCTCGTTCCTCGCGGGCCTCCTCTCCTTCCTGGCGCCGTGCGTCCTTCCGCTCGTGCCCGGATACCTGTCGGCCGTCTCCGCGGTGGACGCGGACAAGCTCGGTCAGCCCGGGAACGCCCGGCGGGTCGTCGTCGCGAGCGTGCCCTTCGTCCTCGGGTTCACCGCCTTCTTCGTCCTCCTCGGCACGGGCGCGGCGCTCGTCGGCGGGCGGCTGCTCTCGGACCAGTTCCTGCTCGAGCGGATCGCGGGCTTCGTGCTCGTCGTCTTCGGGCTCGCGCTGATGGGGCTCCTGCCGTGGCCGAAGCGCCTGCTCGGCGCCCGCCTGCTCGAGGGCGCGCGCGACCGCGGCTCCCGCTTCCTGCTCGGGGGCGCCTTCGCCGTGTGCGCGGCGCCGTGCATCGGGCCCGTGCTGGCAGCGACGCTCGTGCTCGCCGGCTCCTCGGACACGGTGGCCGAGGGGGCGCTCCTCCTCGCGGTCTACTCGCTCGGCCTCGCCGTGCCGTTCGTGCTCGCGGGCGCGGTCTTCTCGCGCGCGATGGGCGCATTCAGGTGGCTGCGGGACCACTACCGGACGATCCAGGTCGTCGGCGGAGCGATCCTCGTCGGGCTCGGCCTGCTCCTCTTCTTCGAGCGCTTCTACGTGCTCCGCATCTATCTGAACCGCTTCCTCGAGTGGCTCGGGCTCGAGCCGGCCTTCTGACCCGGGCCCCTAGACCTCCGGCGGCGGGAGCGCGAGCGAGCCCGTGTCGACGAGCGCCCGTGCCCGGTCGACGCCGCCGAGCACGCGGTCGACGTCGACCCCGCGATGCGCGGGCCGGTACCGCGCCAGCCGGCGCGCCGCCTTCTCGAGCTGGCGCTCGCAGCCCGGCCGGTTCCCGCGGCCCGCGTGGTGCCACGCCACGGCGACGTGGACGAGGCCCTGGAGGAAGTCGCGCTCCTCCGGGGGCGCCTCGCGCCACTCGTCCTCGAGCTCCTCGTGCGCCTCGAAGTACGCGCCCGCGCGGATCAGGTCGATGCCCTGCTCGAGGCCCATCACGGGAGTATCCGCGTGGCGTGCGCCGCGAGTCTCGGAAACGTGGACGCTGCGGCCGCGAAGCGGGGGTGTGTCCTGCGACCGGGGCCGCGGAGCGGTGCCGGTCTTGCGGAGTGCTACTGTCGGGCGCGTGCCGACGATCCTGCTTGTTGGGGTCGATCTCTTCTTCCGCGGAAAGCTCGAGGCCCTGCTCCCGGGGCACCGTTTCGTGACGAGCGACAGCGTCGACGACCCGGACCTCGTGATCGCGGACATCGCCCGCGTCGAGCCCGACGAGGTCGTCGACGCGTGGCCGGACGTGCCGATCGTCGGCTTCACGAACCACACAGACAAGGCCGGGCTGCAGCGTGCCCACACGGCGGGCTTCGACCAGGTGATCGTGAAGTCGGCGCTCGTCGAGCGTGCGCCGGAGCTCGTCGCCGAGCTCACGAGCGTGACCTGAAGCGACCGGCCGCGCGGCTCGAGGATCGCTGACATGCGGTGGCGAAGCCGCCGCCTTCAGGGTCTTCGCGCGACCGGAATCCACGCGTCAGTGGATTCCGGTCTTGCGCAAGGCTGCGGCTAGACTCGCCCTCGTGACGTACATCATCGCCGAGCCCTGCATCGACATCAAAGACCGCTCCTGTGTCGACGTGTGCCCGGTCGACTGCATCCACGAGTACGACCGGATCCTCGTCATCGACCCGGAGGAGTGCATCGACTGCGGGGCATGCGAACCAGAGTGCCCGGTGGAGGCGATCTTCCCGGAGGACGCCCTCCCGGACAAGTGGAACGCGTTCGTCGAGATCAACTACGCATTCCCGGACGCGGCGAAGATCAACGAGCTCACGGCCGCGTACGCGACCGAGCACGACGTGCACAACGTCCTGCCCGAGTAGCGGGCGTATCAGGCCGGCAGCAGGTACGCGCACGGGCGCGC
>DASSCD010000108.1:0-8576 GCA_035698005.1 Gaiellaceae bacterium
CCGGCGTGGTCGCGGCCGACGATGAAGTGCGAGCAGCCGTAGTTCTTCCGGCAGATCGCGTGCCACACCGCCTCGCGCGGCCCCGCATAGCGCATTGCGGCGGGGAAGGCCGAGAGCAGCACGCGCTCGGTCGGGTAGTAACCGTCGAGCAGCGTCTGGTAGCAGTCGACCCGCACGTCGACCGGGACGTCGTCCGACTTCGTCTCCCCGACGAGCGGGTGGACGAGGAGACCGTCGACCGTCTCGAGCGCGACCTTGGTCAGGTACTCGTGCGCGCGGTGGATCGGGTTCCGCGTCTGGAAGCCGACGACCCGCTTCCAGCCGCGGCCCGCGAAGATCCGACGCGTGTCCGCGGGGTCGTTCGCGAGCTCGGGGAACGCAGGCTCCGGCCGGTCGAACACCGTCACGCGCCCCGATAGGTACAGCGGCTTCTGGGCGTACAGCCGGGCGACGCCGGGATGGGCGTCGTCGGTAGTACGGAAGCAGAGCTCGGCCTCGCGCTCCTTCTCGTAGCCGAACGTGTCCTCGACGTCCACCGTCCCGAGCGCGCGTCCAGCCTCGTCGACGAGCGCGACGACGTCGCCGGCGGGAGCGGAGTCGACCGCGAGGCAGACCGGCAGCGCCCAGGGTAGCCCGCTCGCAAGGTGCATGTCCTCGATGACCCGCTCGTAGTCGTCGCGGCCCATGAAGCCTTCGAGCGGGGAGAGCGCGCCCACGGCGATCATGTCCAGGTCGGAGACCTCGCGCGGGGTCAGCGTCACCGCCTCCAGGCTCTCGAGGGCGGTCGGACGCTCGCCGGTGCGATCGACCAGCGTGCCCCCGTGCGGCGCGATCAGCCGCTCGGTCGAGACGAGGTTCATGAGCGGCTCCTCCGCTCATGAACGGGGAGGGGTGTGGGGAACCGGGAGGTTTCCCGCGCTCTCGAGAAGAAGGGGGGCCGACGGCGAGCGGTGCTCATGCCGCGACCTCGGCCGGCACCAGTTCGAGCTCCTCGAGCTTCGCGACGACGATCGCCGCAGCCTCCTCGGGGGTCGTCTCCTCGGTGTCGACGACGATCTCCGGGGACCTCGGTTCCTCGTAGGGGTCGTCGACGCCGGTGAAGCCCTTGATCTCGCCCGCGAACGCCTTCGCGTACAGGCCGTTCACGTCCCGGCGGGCGCACTCCTCGACGGAAGCCTTCACGTGCACCTCGACGAAGGAGCCGAACTCCTCGACCAGCTCGCGCGCCTTGCGCCTGGTCTCCTCGTAGGGCGAGATCGCTGCTGCGATGACCGCGCCGCCCTGGCGCGTGAGCCGCGAGGCGACCCAGCCGATCCGCTCGATGTTCGTGTCGCGGTCCTCCTTCGAGAACCCGAGCCCCTTCGACAGGTGCGTCCGCACGGTGTCGCCGTCCAGGTACTCGACGATGCACCCGCGGCGGTCGAGCTCCGGGCCGACGAGGTGCGCGATCGTCGACTTCCCCGAGCCGGAAAGCCCCGTGAACCAGAGCGTGAAGCCGCCCTCGCGCACCCGGTCCGACTCGGGGTGCTCGTGGGCGTGGATGTTGTCCGTCATGTCGTCCTTTCCAGCGTCGTGTCCGTGTGGATGCCGCACTCGAGCTTGTCCGAGCCGGCCCAGCGCCCGGCGCGCTCCTCCTCGTCCTCGCGCGTCGGCCGGGTGCACGGGATGCAGCCGATCGAACGGTACCCGGCGTCGTGGAGCGGGTTGTAGGGGATCTCGTTCACCTCGACGTACGCCCAGACCCGCTTCTCGTCCCAGTCGGCGAGGGGGTGGATCTTGAAGACCTGGTACCGGTCCGACCACTCGACCTTCGGCGTCTGCGACCGGCTCGGCGACTGGTCGCGGCGGATGCCGGAGATCCAGGCGTCGTACGGCGAGAGCGCGCGGACGAGCGGCTCGACCTTGCGGATGTGGCAACAGCGGTCGGGGTCGCGCTCCCACAGGTTCGCGCCCTCGGCACGGTGCTGCTCCGCGATCGTCGGGATCTCGGGCTGGATGAGCTTCAGCTGGTACTTCTCGACCAGCGCATCCCGCGTGTCGTAGGACTCGCGGAAGAAGAGGTGCGTGTCCAGCTCGACCGTGTCCATGCGCAGCCCGAGCTCCGCGACCATGTGCACGAGCACCGACGACTGCTTCTGCCACGAGCACGTGAGGCACAGGCGCGGCCAGAAGAACTGGTGAGCCCACGCAATGAGCTCCTCGGCCGTCATCGCCTCGAAGTCGACGTCAGGAAGCCGGGGTGGGCTCGACGTGCGAACCGCCAAGGAGCACCTCCTTCAGGGTGTCGCCGCGCAGGCCGAGCCTGAGCGTCTCGAGCGCGATGACCTCGTCGGGCGGGATGTTCCCGAGATTGACCTCGGGGCCGAAGTGCTTCACGAACCAGGCCTGCGAGCCCTTCGTCGGCGCCTCCCAGATCAGGTCGTGGAAGCTGATCGAGTGCTCGATCTCGTCGACGAGGCCCGTGCGGAGCTCCCCCGTCGGCCGGTAGATGCCGGCCGTCCCGCCCTCGCGGCCCTCCGCGATGACCTTCCAGGCGCCGGCGTCGAGCTCCTCGCGCATCCACTGCACCCACAGATAGGGCGCGATGTTGACCTCCGCGTCCTTGGAGCCCACTTCGGAGAGGACGACGAAGTCGCGCGCGAAGTCCGCGATCAGCTCGAGCTTCTCGTCCCGCGGGATCTCGAGGGTGCCGTCCGAGATCTCGACGTGGGAGAAGCGGAAGTGCTCGAGCCAGCGCTTGAACTCGTCGAGCTTCGACTGCCCGTAGACCGCCTCGAACAGCGTGCCGCCGCAGACGACCGGGGTCGCGAAGGAGCGGTAGAGCGCGATCTTCTTCTCGAGGTTGTTCGTGACGTAGCTCGTGCCCCAGCCGAGCTTGACGATGTCGACGTACTCGCCCGCGGTGTCGAACATGCCCTCGATCTCGCGCAGGTTCAACCCCTTGTCGATGACGTGGGTGAGGCCGCGCGAGCGCGGCTTCCCCTCGCGCGTGGGCACGTCGAGGAACGCGTCGCCGTCATAGGCGTGCATAGATGTCCTCCAGCTTCTTCATCGCTTGCTCCTGCACGTCGCGGTACAGCGACCCGCCGTGGGCGTCGATGCCGACCGTGAGCGGGCCGAAGTCTTTCACGCGGAACTTCCACAGGCACTCGGGCATCAGCTCCTCCCAGGCGACCTCCTCGATCTCCTCGATCTGCGTCGTCTCGAGCGCCGCCGCCCCGCCGACGATCGCGAAGTAGACCATCCCGAGCCGCTGCATCGGCTCGATCGCCTCGTCCGGAAAACCGCCCTTCCCGCAGATCCCGCGAACGCCGTACTGCGAGCCGAGGCCCTCGGTGAAGCGGACCATGCGCGCGCTCGTCGTCGTCCCGATGCAGAGCTTCTCGTACTTGCCGGGCCCGAGCTTGCGGACGTTCGGCGCGGTGTGGAGCAGGAACGCGCCCGTCAGGTCCATCGGCGGCTCGACGCCCTGGTCGAAGATGCGGATCTGCGTCCGGTCGCGGATCCCGATGATGTGCCCCTGCACCGTGACCTCGTCGCCTGCCCGGAGCTCGAGGATCTCCGCCGCGTCGGTGATCGGGAACGTGACCTCGTGCGCGGCCATCAGGCGTCCCTCTCGAACGTCGTGGAGCCGCCCGCAGCGACGTGCGCCGACGCTCGGCGCGCCGCCCAGCACTGGTAGTTGACCGCGACCGGGTTGAGGGTCATGTGCGTGTCGGCGTGCTCGACGTGGACGGAGAGCACGGTGACGTCGCCGCCGAGCCCCATCGGGCCGACGCCGGTCTCGTTCAGGAGCTCGTACAGCTCGCCCTCGAGCTGCGCGACGAGCGGGTCAGGATTGCTCGTGCCGACCGGACGTGCGATCGCCTCCTTCGCGAGGTGCATCGCGTAGTCGGCGGAGCCGCCGATGCCGACGCCGACGATGCCCGGCGGGCAGGGCTTGCCGCCCGCACCCACGATGGACTCGAGCACGAACTTCTTGATCCCGGTGACCCCGTCGGCCGGGACGCACATCTTGAGGAAGCTCATGTTCTCCGACCCAGACCCCTTGGGGACGCACTTCACGTCGAGGCCGTCCCAGTCGGGCACGAAGTCCCAGTGCACGATCGGGACGCGATAGCCGACGTTCGGGCCGGTGTTCTCGCGCGTGAGCGTGTGCACGGTGTTCGAGCGCAGCGGGTGCTCGACCGTCGCGCGCCCGGTGCCCGCCCTCAGCGCGGCGTAGATGCGCGCCGGATGGAGCGGGAAGTGCTCGCCGACGCGGCAGTAGTAGACCGCGATCCCGGTGTCCTGGCAGACGAGGTTCTTCTCGTCCTCCGCGACCGAGACGTTCTTGAGGATCGTCTGCAGCACCCGCTGGCCGGTGACCGAAGTCTCCCTCTCGGCCGCCGAGCCGAGGGCGTCCCGCAGGTCCTGCGGGATGTCCTTCAGCGCCCAGACGTACAGGTGCGCGGCCGCGTCGGCGACCGCTCCGCCGAGATCCGTTTCGGTGATCGTCGTCATGCGCTCGCTTTCTCGGCCGCCGCGCGGCCGGCTCGCCTGCCGAAGACGGTGCACTCGAGGAGCGAGTTGCCCATCATCCGGTTCCGCCCGTGCGTGCCGCCGGCGATCTCGCCGCAGGCGTACACGCCCTCGAGCGTCGTGGAGGCGTCCTCGTCGATGACGAGCCCGCCGTTCTGGTAGTGGAGCACGGGATACGTGTGGATCGGCTCCATGAGTGGATCGATGCCCGCGCCGCGATAGCGTCGCAGCATGTACGGGAGCGAGATCTCGGCGTCCTCGGCGGAGATTCTCGTCGTGTCGAGCCAGACGGCCGGGCGGCCGTCCGGGGTGAGGATCCCCTTCCCCCGCTCGACCTCGTCGAAGATCGCCTGGGACACGGCGTCGCGCGCGCCGAGCGAGTCGGTGAACTCCTCGCCGTCGGCGTTCAGGAGGACTGCGCCGTACGCGCGGGTCGTCTCCGGAATCGAGTAGCCCTGCATCGTGGCGGGCCAGGCGCCGCCGTTCGGGTGGTACTGAAGCGCGTCCAGGTCGCGGCTCTCCGCGCCGGCCTCGAGGGCGATGCGCGTCACCTCGCCGGTCGCGTTCGGATGGTTGGTCGACAGCTCGCCGCGCGTCTCCGCCTCGGCGAAGCAGCGGCCACCCGCTGCGAGCACGATGGCGCCCGCCTCGACGGTGACCTGCTCGCCCTTGACGTCGAAGGTCGCCGTCCAGCCGTTCTCGGCCGGGCGAAGCTGCGTGAGCGCGTGGTGCGGCAGCTCGACGCCGGACTCGGCCTCGAACGTCTGGCGCAGCGCCTTCGTGATCGCGTGCCCGGTCCGGTCGCCGACCTGGAGGAGGCGCTGACGGGTTGCCCCGCCGCAGCGGGCGAGGCGGTAGCCGCCGTTCGAGCGTGTGAACTCGACGCCGAGCTCCTCGAGCCAGTGGATCGCGGAGGGTGCCTCGCTCGTCAGCGTACGGACGAGCGCCGGGTCGGCGGTCTCGTGCGAGCTCCGCAGGACGTCCTCGGCGTGGATTTCCGGCGAGTCGTCCTCCCCGAACGCGGCCTGGATGCCGCCCTGGGCCTTCGCCGAGTTGCAGGCCTGGAGCGTCGTCTTCGTCGCGAGGCCCACGCGCGCGCCTGCCCGTTCGGCCGACACCGCCGCGGCGAGCCCGGAGGCGCCGCTGCCGATGACGAGCACGTCGAAGGAGCCGCCCGAGCGCACGGGCCTATTCTAGGCACAACTCCTTATCTCTGTCATTATCGATCGTTATTCCTGTGTGCTCGCCAGAGCCGTCAGCGGACGAGAGGCGGAGTGGCTAGACTCGGCCGGTGGCAACGCTCGCCGACATCCTGAAGCCGAACTTCATCACCGTCGCGCCCGAGGACACGCTCGGCGAGGTGGCGGAGAAGATGATGAAGCAGAACGTCGGGGCGGTCATCGTGAAGGACTTCGGCCGGCTGATCGGGATCCTCACCGAGCGCGACATGCTGCGGGCGATGGCGTCGCGGATGCACACGAGCGAGGCACGCGTTCGCCAGTGGATGACGTCCGACCCGATCACCGCGTCGCCGGACATGGCCCTCGACGACGCCGCCAAGGTGATGCTCGACAACGGCTTCCGCCACCTGCCGGTGATGGAAGGCGACACGGTGCTCGGCGTCGTCAGCCTGCGCCGTGTCCTCGGCGGCCGCCGCCAGCCGGCGCCCGAAGCGGCTTAACAGCGCTGGTCAGTCGCAGGCGGAGACGACGCCGGCGACCAGCGCCTTCGCCGCGGTCACCGCCGCGACGCCGCGTCTCTTGAGCTGCGCGCGCAGCTCGCGATTCCCGAGGATCTCCGTCTTGGCCTGCTGTCGCGCCGCGTCCTGGCCGATGAGCGTGAGCCCGCACTGCCCGCGGTTCCGCATCCCGCCGATCCAGCCCATCGCGTAGAGGTATTTGAGCGCGGGCTTCCCGTAGGGCGCGCGCTTGTACGCGGCCTTCGCGCCCGTCTGCGAGACGTGCTGGGCGCGGGCCGCCTTCCCCACCGCCGCGACGCCGGCGCCGCTCGACGCGAGCAGCGCGCTGACGTTCTGCCCGTAGGCGCCGGTCAGGGTCGCGGCGAGCAGCGCGAGCCCGGCGACGATGCCTGCGTACTCGCCGATCACGGCTCACATCGTCCGCCTCCGCGGAGGGTCCGTCAATCACGACTTACCAGATCGAGCGGAGAAGCGCCTCGGCGTCACGGGCGGTCACCGGGCGCGGATTCGCCCGTGCACCCCCGCGCGCCGCGGCCTCCTCGGCGAGCGACGGCAGCTCCTCCTCTGGGACCCCGAAGTCCCGGAGGCGCTCGAAGCCGCCGAGCCGCGCGAGCTCCTCGACCCGCGCCGGCGCATCGTCGACCTCGAGCGCTTCCGCGAGCGCCGCGACGGCGTGTGGGACGGCGGGCTCGTTGAAGCGGAGCGCAGGCGGGAGACAGAGCGCGTTCATCGCCCCGTGCGGCAGGCCATAGCGGCCGCCGAGCGCCTGCGCGAGCGCGTGTCCGAGGAAGAGCCCACGTTCGCCGAGCGCTCGGCCGGAGTGGAACGCACCCTCGAGCAGCGCCGTGCGCGCCTCGAGGTCGTCGCCGTCGCGCACGACGGCTTCGAGGCTCGCGCCGATGAGGCGCGCGCCGACGCTGGCGTCCTCGCAGTCGCCCGCATAGAGCGCCTCGGCCGCGTGCGCGAGCGCGTTCAGCGCCGTCCCCACGGTCTCGCCGACCGGGAGCTCGAGCGTGAGCCGTGGCTCGTACACGACCGCCACCGTGTGCGCTCCCGAGCCGCCCGTCTTCAGCCCGCGCACCTCGTCCCGCATTCCGAAGTAGAACGTCCACTCGGCTCCGGAGTACGTCGTCGGGACGGCGACCAGAGGGAGCGCGGTCGCGGCCGAGACCGCCTTCGCGGTGTCGATCGAGCTGCCGCCTCCGAGACCGACGAGCCCGTCCGCTCCAGCAGCGGCCGCGGTGGCGGCGGAGACGGTCTCGAGCGGCGAATGTCTGCGCACGCCGCTGAAGCGCGCGGCGACGGGAAGGTCGAGCTCCGCGAAGCGGGTGCTGGTGACCAGCAACGGGCGCTCGCTGCCGAGCTCGCGCAGGAGCGGCTCGAGCTCGTCCAGCCCCCAGCGGACGATCACGCCGACAACCTGCCGCGCGCGAACTCGACGAACGCCTCCGCGACGCGCGAGCGCGTTCGCCCGGTGGCCGAGGCGAGCGAGATCTCCCGCGAGGCCTCCATCCCCTCGACCTGCGCCGCGGCGAGCGTTCCCGCCTCGAGGCCGGCCTCGACCGCCGTCCTCGAGATGAACGTGACGCCGTAGCCCGCCTCGACCGCGGCCCGCACCGACTCCTGCAGACCGAGCTCGAGCCGCACGTCGAGGTCGCGCAGGCGAACGCCCTGCCGCCGCAGCGCGTCCTCGACGACCTGGCGCACTCCTGCACCCTCCTGCATGAGGACGAGCGACTCCTCGCGCAGCTCGCCGAGGGAGACCGTCCGTCCCGCGAAGCGGTGGCCGGGAGGACAGGCGAGGATCACCTCGTCGGAGAAGAACGGCTCGACGCGGACGCCGCGATGCCTGCGTGCGGCACCGACGATCCCGAGCTCGAGCTCGCGCGTGGCGACTCGCTCGACGACCGCATGGGTGTCCGAGACCGTGAGGAAGACGCGCACCTCGGGACTCTCTCGCTGGAACTCGCAGAGGAGGAGCGGGACCGCGATCGCCGCCGGCCCGGTGGACGCTCCGAGCACGAGGTCGCCGGAGAGGTCGCCCTCTGCAGAGGCGGTGACGTCGGCGACGATCTGGTCCTCGAGCGTCAGCATTCGCTGCGCGCCGCGATACAGACGCAACCCGGCCTCCGTGGGCTCGACGCGGCGGCCCGAGCGATCGAGGAGCTGCGTGCCGAGCCGCCTCTCGAGGGCGCGTACCTGCAGGGAGACGGCTGGCTGCGTCACCCCGAGACGCTCGGCGGCCTGCGAGAAGCTCTTGCGCTCGACGACTGCGCAGAAGGCGGCTAGCTGCCGCGTGTCCATAAGCGAACGTTATAGGACGGAAGCAGGTGACAGACACGCTGCGGGTGGCTGT
>DASSCD010000109.1:0-4646 GCA_035698005.1 Gaiellaceae bacterium
CGGCCCTCGCTCTCGGTCTTCAGCTCGTCCCAGCGCTCGCGCACGCGCCCCGCCGTGGCGGCGTCCGCGTCCCCGAAGACGTGCGGATGCCGCCGGACGAGCTTCTCGTGGAGGCCCCGGGCGACCGTCTCGAGATCGCCCTCGCCGCGCTCCTCGAGGAGCAGCGAGAGGAAGTAGACCTGGAAGAGGAGGTCGCCGAGCTCCCCGCGCAGCGCCTCGTCGTCGCCCGCCTGCACGGCGTCGGCGACCTCGTATGCCTCCTCGACGGTGTGCGGAGCAATCGTCCGCGCCGTCTGCTCGCGGTCCCAAGGACAGTCCCGCCGCAGTCGCCGCGTCAGCTCCTGGAGGTCGAGAAGCGCCTCCGCGAGGCTCATCGCGGGGAACCTACTGGTTCGCCGGGTCGCTCGTCGTCGTGTCGGCCTCGGGGAGCTCCGGGGGCGCGTAGCCCTCGGCGTAGCTCACCTTGCCGTCGTAGTCGGACCGGAGGTCCTCGATCCACTTCGTCATGACCTCGGTCCGCTTCTGCTGCCGGAGCTGTGCTCGAATCGTCGCGCGAACCTCGTCGATCGGCGTGATCTTCGCCTTCCGCACCGGCGAGAGCGCCTCGATCAGGTGGTACCCGTACGTCGTCTTGACGGGCTGCGAGACGACTCCCTGCTTCAGCTCGAACGCGACCTTGTCGAACTCGGGGACGGTCTGCCCGCGCGAGATCGTGAGCTTGCCCCCATCGGCGGCGCTCGCCGTGTCCGCAGAGCTGTCCTTCGCGATCGCCGCGAAGTCGCCGCCGTTCTTCAGCTCGGCGTAGATGCGGTCGGCCTCCGCCTTGCTCTTCGCGAAGTCGACCGCGTCGCCCTTCTTCTCGGCGACGAGGATGTGGCGCACGTCGCGCGATTCCGGGGTCCGGTACTGCGCCTCGTTCTGCTGGTAGTACGCGAGGACGTCGCCGGCGGTGACCTTCACGTCCTCGGTCACCTTCTCGAAGATCTTCCGGGACAGCACCGAGACGGCGATCGTCTGGCGGAAGTCGTCCTCGGTGTAGCCCTGCTCCTTCAGCGCCTTCACGTACTGGTCGCGCTTGCCGTCGAAGTTGGACTTCACGAACTCGTCGACGGCCTCGTCGATGTCCTTCTCGGACACCTCGACGTCGAGCTCGTCGGCCGACTGCTCGAACTGCTCGCGCTGGACGAGGTAGGCGACGTACTGGGTGCGAAGGGTCTGGTACTCCTCGGTCCCGACCTTCGGAAAGTCCTGCTTCTGCGACGCGTACCCCTTCTTCGCCCGTGCGAGCAGCGTGTCGAGCTCGGCTTGGGAGATCTCGGTGCCGTCGACGACCGCGATCGAGCCGGAGGGCACGTCGTCGGAGCCGCCGCCACAGGCAGCGGCGAGGAGCAGGATCGAGGTCGCGCCGACGGCGGCGAGCGTGAGTCTGGAGAGCTTCATGCGGGCCGTGTCCCTTATAGCCGAGGCGGTGTTAGGCAGGCGTTGTGGAATGTGAGCAGGCGCGCGCGGTTGAGCGAGTCCACGAAAAAGGCCGCGCTCAGGCGGCCAGGCGGGACGCGACTATAGCATCGGGCAACTCGAGCGCCTCCTTGAAGTCGTCGACGCGGAGGGAGACCTCGCGCCGGTCGACGGAGTAGATCGCCGTCGGCCTCGCCTCGCGGAGCGCGCGGACGTCCGCGGAGCCGAGCGCGAGCGGGCCGACCGTCGCTCGGCCTCCGCGGAACACGAGGTAGTCCGCGCCGAGCCGCGCCAGTTTGAGCTTGGCCTCCTGGATCCCGAACAGGTTCTCGACCGGCTCGGGCAGCGGTCCGTAGCGGTCCTCGGTCGCGGCGACGAGCTCGCGGAGCTCGTCCTCCCCCTCGACGAGCGCGATGCGCCGGTGGAGGTCGATCTTCAGCGCCTCGGCGGCGATGTACGCCGCCGGGACGTAGGCGTCGACGCGGGCGTCCACGCGCACCGGCCGCGTCGCCACGCGCCCCTCGCCGGAGAGCTCGGCGACGGCCTCGCCCAGCATCTCGACGTAGAGCTCGAACCCGAGGGCGGCGACGTGCCCCGACTGCTCGGGGCCGAGCAGGTCCCCCGCGCCGCGGATCTCGAGGTCCCGCATCGCGATCTGGAAGCCCGCGCCGAGCTCCGTGTGGTCCGCGAGCGTCGTGAGCCGCGCTCTCGCCTCGGGCGTGAGCTCGGACGCCTCCGGATAGAAGAGGTATGCGTGGGCGAGCACGTCGGAGCGCCCGACCCGGCCGCGGATCTGGTACAGCTGGGCGAGCCCGAGCAGGTCCGCCCGCTCCACGACGAGCGTGTTCGCCTGCGGGATGTCGATCCCGGACTCGATGATGGTCGTCGAGACGAGGACGTCCGCGTCCCCGGCGAGGAAGGAGTGCATGCGCTCCTCGAGCTCGCGCTCGGACATCTGGCCGTGCGCCACGAGGAAGCGGAGCCCAGGGCAGAGCTGCTGCAGCTTCTCGGCTGCCTCCTCGATCGTCTCCACCCGGTTGTGGAGGTAGAACGACTGGCCCTCGCGAGCGTGCTCGCGCTCGAGCGCGGTCCTGACGAGCTCGTCGTCGTACTCGCCGACGTTCGTCCGGATCGGGCGGCGGCCCTCGGGCGGGGTCTCGATGATCGAGATGTCGCGCAGCCCGGACAGGGACATGTGCAGCGTCCGCGGGATCGGGGTCGCGGACAGCGCCAGCACGTGCACCTCGAGACGGAGCGCGCGCAGCAGCTCCTTCTGCGCGACGCCGAACCGCTGCTCCTCGTCGAGCACGACGAGACCGAGCTCCTTCGGGACGACGTCGCGCGAGAGCACGCGGTGCGTCCCGATCAGAACCTCGACCTTCCCCTCGCGGAACTCGTCCAGGATCCGCTTCTGGTCCGCCTTTGTCCGGAAGCGGGAGACCATCTCGACGCGCACCGGGAAGTCGCGGTAGCGCTCGCGGAACGTGTTCCAGTGCTGCTCCGCGAGGATCGTCGTCGGGCAGAGGACGAGCGTCTGCTTCCCGTTGAGCGCGGTCGCGAAGGCCGCCCGAACCGCGACCTCGGTCTTGCCGAACCCGACATCGCCGCACACGAGCCGGTCCATCGGCCTCGGTGTCTCGAGGTCGTGCTTGACCGCCTCGATCGCCTGGCGCTGGTCTTCCGTTTCGCGGTATGGGAACGAGGCTTCGAGGCGCTCGAGCCACTCTCCCGAGAGGTCGAGCGCGAGCCCCGGCGCCTGCTGACGCTGCGCGTAGAGCGAGAGGAGCTCGCCCGCGAGCTCCCGCACGGAAGCCCGAGCGCGGCTCTTGAGGTTCTGCCACGCCTTCCCGCCGAGCTTCGACAGGGCGGGCGCCTTCGCGTCGGCCCCGACGTAGCGGCTGACTTTGCCGAGCTGCTCGTGCGGGACGTACAGGCGGTCCTCCCCGCGGAAGGCGAGGTAGAGGTAGTCGCGCGTGACGCCGGCGACCTCCTTCGTCTCGAAGCCGACGAGCCGGCCGACCCCGTGGTCCTCGTGGACGACGTAGTCGCCGGTGCGCAGGTCGGCGAACGACTGCAGCGCCCGGCCGAGGCGTGCGTCGGCGCGCGGTGGCCGCTTGCGGAAGACCTGCGTGTCGGGGAGCAGCGCGAGGCCGAGCTCCCGCCACACGAAGCCTCTCCGCGCCGGGCTGACGACGAACCGCAGCGCGGGATCGCGGGGTAGCGGACGCCCGTCCTCCTCCACCTCGGCCTCGATCCTTCGCAGCAGGCGCTCCGCCCGCAGCGCCTCGCCGCGGTGCGGGAACGCGACCAGCACCCGCCGTCCCTGCCTGACCATCCCGGCGAGCTCGGCTTCCGCCTCGGCGTGCCCCCGTGCGGCGATCGCGGGCCGCTGCGCCTCGAAGGCGTGGGCCTGGCCGTGCGGGAAGGGGTCGAGCTCCGCGACTCCTTCGAGCGGGCTCGCGGCGATCCCGTGCTCCTCCCATGCCCTCCGCACCTCGTCCGGCTGCCACACGAGGTCGGGCGCCCGGTCGAGCACGGGCTCGAGGTCGGCTGGCGGCTCCCCTGGCTCGCGGGCACCGTCGGCAAGGTGGCTGCGACGCTCGGCCGCGGGGTAGACCGTCGCGTCGGCGACGGCGTGCAGCGCGCGCTGCGTGAAGGGAGAGAAGGCGCGCACCTGCTCGATCTCCTCGCCGAAGAACTCGACGCGGAGCGGCTCGCGCCCCGTGCTCGGAAAGACGTCGACGAGGCCGCCGCGAACCGCCATCTGCCCGCGCTCCTCGACCCGCTCGGCCCGCTCGTAGCCGGCCAGTGCGAGCGCCTCGACGAGCGCGTCGAAGCCCGCCTCGTCGCCGACGGCGAGCCGAACCGACGCCGGGCGCGCGGCCTCGGGCGGCAACCCCTCTCCGAGCGCACGCGCCGACGCGCACACGAGCCCGCCGGCCGCGAGCACGGCGAGCGCGCGCGCCCGCTCGCCCACGAGGTGAGCCGGAGGCTCGAGACCGGAGTCGAACCGGACGCCGCGGCTCGGCAGCAGCGCGACCAGGGCCGGATCCGTGTACCACGAGACGGCCTCGGCCGCGTCCCGCGCCTGCTCGTCCTCGGGCAGCAGGCAGACGAGCGGCCGCCCAAGGGTCGCGTGAAGGGCGGCGAGCACGAGCGGCAGCGCGGGCTCCGAGACGCGCGCGTGC
>DASSCD010000110.1:0-20244 GCA_035698005.1 Gaiellaceae bacterium
ACGAGAGAGGGTTTGGACGCGCTCCGGGACCGCATCGCGGAGCTCTTCTCCGATCGGTTCGAAGACGTGCGGCTGCTCGTCCCGTACGAGGACGGAGGCGCCCTTGCGGGCCTGTACGCGCTCGGCGCGCCCATCACCGAGCGCCACGACACCCCGGAGGGCGTTCGCATCCGCGCCCGCCTGCCGCGGCCCGAGGTCGCCCGCTTCGCACGGTTCCTCGTCGCCGAGGACACGGACGCGGAGGCCTCCGCGCGGTGATCGACGTGGCGGTCCGGAGACTGCGTAACGACGCCGTGCTTCCACGGCAGGCCTACGCCGACGACGCGGGCCTGGACCTCGCCTCGTGCGAGCGGGTCGTCCTCGCGCCGGGCGAGCGTGCGACCGTCCCAACCGGCCTCGCGGTCGAGATCCCGGAAGGCTATGCGGGGTTCGTGCAGCCGCGCTCGGGGCTCGCGGCCCGCCACGGGATCGGGGTCGTCAACTCGCCCGGCCTGATCGACTCCGGCTATCGAGGCGAGATCTGCGTCGTCCTCCTCAACACGGACGCGCGAGAGCCGTTCACCGTCGAACCGGGCATGCGAATCGCGCAGCTCGTGATTGCGCCGGTCGCCACCGTCCGACTCGTGGAGGTCGCCGAGCTCGCAGCGAGCTCCCGTGGCGACCGCGGCTTCGGGTCCTCCGCCCACTGAGAATGGGGGAGCCACGGGTTCGGGTCTCGGCGATCCTCCGCTGGCGCGGAAGGATCCTGCTCCTTCGGCACGAGAAGGGAGGCGGTGAGGTGTGGCTCCTTCCGGGCGGGGGGGTCCGCAGTGGCGAGAGCCTGCTGCACGCCTTGCAGCGGGAGCTCTGGGAGGAGACCGGGCTCTTCCCCGAGGGCACGGACGTTCCACTCGAGGGGCCGGTCGCGCTCGTCGACTCGATCGCCCCTCCCGCCAGCGTGCGGCGGAAGCACGTCGTGCACGTGATCTTCGCGGCCGACGTCACCGGCTCGCTCGAGGACGTCGTCTCGCAGGACGAGGCGATTCGCGGCCACCGCGCCTTTCGCCTGCAGGAGCTCGACGCGATCGCACTGCACCCGCCGATCCAGCGGTTCCTGCAGCGGTGGCAGCCGGGCGACCCGGCCGTGTACCTCGGGGAGATGTGGGTGCCCTAGCGCGCTCGCGACCCGAACTCCGGCACACTCTCGGCGCGGTGCGCGACCCACGCGTGACCGATTCCTCGGTACGCTCGCAGTGGGTGGTGGGCTGGGGTGCCCCGTGGGCTCATCGCTCTCAGCCACGGCCTCCGCGGGCGCGAGCGCGGCTCGCGGAGACGCGGAACGCCTCACGCTCGAGGTCGTCCGGGAGCGACTCGAGTGTTGGCGGCTCGCCGCCGGTCGCGTGGGCGAGCGCCTGCGCGAGCAGCCAGTCTGCCAGCCAGGGATTGCGGGGGAGCAGGGGCCCGTGGAGGTACGTGCCGATCGCGCGTTCGACGCGACAGCCCTCGAAGCCGGACCGGCCGTCGTTCCCGAAGCCGTGGACGACGCGGCCGAGGGGCTCGGCGCCCTCGTCCAGGACGGTTCGCCCTGCGTGGTTCTCGAATCCCGCGAGCTCGTGCCGCGAGCCGGGCGCCAGCTCGCACTCCAGCAGGACGTCCCCGATCATCCTCGTGTCGCCTGCCACCGTCTCGTGTGGGAAGAGCCCGGCGCCGGGCATGAACGACCCGTCGCGGCCGCGGTAGCCCCGACCGAGGAGCTGGTAGCCGCCGCAGACCGCGAGCAGGGTCACGCCACCGTCGACGGCTTCGCGGACGGCCTCTGCCTTCGCCTCGAGGTCGCGCGCGACGAGCGCCTGCTCGCGATCCTGGCCCCCGCCGACGTAGAGGAGATCGTGCACTCCGGGATCTACGGCGTCGCCCAGGCCGATCGGGGTCACTTCCAGCTCGTGCCCGCGCCGGGCAGCGCGGCGAGCGAGGACTGCGATGTTCCCGCGGTCTGCGTAGATGTTCAGGTACTCGGGGTACAGATGCCCCACCCGGACCCTCACGTCGGCCCCTCCCAGTAGGGACGGACGAGGCCGCGCTCGACGAGGATGCCGCGGAGCGCGAGCATGGCGGTGTACGTGGGAAGGACGACGAGCTCGGTGCCGGCGTCCACGAGCTCGAGCCCGCGGTCGAGCGCCGCTTCGAGGTCGGGGACGACCTCGAGCCGGTCGTCCGGAAAGTTCCCGTACACGAGCCGGAGGCCCAGCTCCGCCGCGCGGTCACCGGTCGCGACGACGCGCTCGACGTGGGGGAGGATCGGCTCGAAGTCCACGTCCCAGATCCACGAGACGTCTCGGCCGTCGGCGATCGCGTCGTTCAGGGCGATCACGAGCACCGGCGGCACGCCCGTCTCGAGCGTCCGCAGCGCCTCGTTCGCGCCCGCCGGGTTCTTGATCAGCAGCATGACGATCCGCTTCCCTCCCGCCGGAATGCGCTCGAACCTTCCGAACGCCGCGCTGAAGCCCTCGAGGCCAGCGCCCACGGAGGCAGGCGGCGTCGCCAGCGCGAGCGCCAGCGCCGACGCTGCGAGAGCGTTGTAGACGTTGTAGAGCCCGGGCAGGGCGAGGTCGACGTCGATCTCGCCCTGCGTGGAGACGACCCGGAAGCGGGAGCCGTGCATGCCGACGTGATCGATGTCCACCGCGACGACGTCGAGGGGCGGTCGCGCGTGCCCGCACGCGTCGCAGCGGTAGTCGCCGAGATGGCCGACGTACGCGGCCGAGTAGACGTAGGGCGCACCGCAGCGGAGGCAGTACTTCGAGTCCGCCGCATGCTGCAGGGACGGCCGCGCATGCCGTGCGTCGTCGAGGCCGAATCGCACTGCCCGGTCGCGTCCGTCCGCGAGGTCGGCGACCACTGGATCGTCGGCGTTGACCACCAGGATCGTCTCGTCGGGAAGGCGCTCGACCGCCGCGCGCCACCGCTCGGCTACGACTTCGAGCTCGCCGTAGCGGTCGAGCTGGTCGCGGAAGAGGTTCGTGAGCAGGATGGCACGCGGGCGCGTCCGCTCGACCGCCTCCGGCAGCGCGGCCTCGTCGACCTCGAGCAGCCCCAGCTCCGCGCCGTCCGCCGCGACGAGGGCCGAGGCGATCCCCGACAGCAGGTTCGCGCCCGCTCGATTCCAGGCGAGGCGCTGGTCCCGCCCGAGGATTCGCGCGGCCATCGCGGTCGTGGTCGTCTTGCCGTTCGTTCCGGAGACGAGCACGACTCCCGCCGGCAGCCGCGCCGCCAGGGCGTTCACCGCGCCGGGATCGAGCTTCCACAGGAGTTTCCCGGGAAGCGTCGTACCGCCCCCGCGCCCCGCGGCGCGGGAGACGGCGCCGACGCCGCGCGCCGCGAGTGTCTCGAGTCCGAGACGGAGTCCCATCGTGGCGCGAGGGTAGCGAGCGGGGAGGAGGCAGCCGTGCTCTGGGCCACTTGCACATCTCCCAAAACGCTCTAAGCTTGTTGCACAACATGGCGAGATCCCGCTCTCGCAAGCGCGCGCACGTGCGCATCGACGAGGCGGAGCTCGCCGCCTTCCGCGCCGGGCTGCGCCGCCGGTACACGGACGAGGACATCCTCGACGAGTTGCGCGCGGCAGCGGAGCGTCTCGGCCGTTCACCGACGATGCGCGAGTTCGCACGCGACCCGGAGGCGGGGGTGCACCCGCAGACCGTCATCGAGCACTTCGGCACCTGGAACGCGGCCAAGCGCGCCGCGGGTCTCTACCCGCGTCGGTTCCTGACCCGCGAGGAGCTCCTCGAGCAGCTCCGCGCACTCGGGCAGGAGCTCGGCCGCATCCCGACGGCCCGCGACCTCGGCGCGCGCCGGCGGTCGCTTCCGTCCGCCTCCCTGTACGCGCACACGTTCGGGTCGCTCGCGAACGCCCTCCGCGAGGCCGGGTTCGAGGTGCTCCAGGGCGAGGAGCGGCTCGAGCGCGCGGTCGAGCAGGGGGCGGCGATCGCGCGACGTCTCGGCCGATTGCCGAAGATGGCCGACTGGGCGGAAGAGCGGCGCCGCGACGACGAGCTGCTCTCCGAGTGGCAGGTCTACCGGCTGCTCGACGTGCCGCGGGGCGCCTGGACGGCCTTCCAGTTCCTCGTCCGCGAGCGCCTGCGCGAGGAGGGCGTCGAGGTGCGCGCCGACGGCACGCTCGGCAAGGGGCGCTAGGTGGAGGCGAGCGCCGCGAGCCGCGAGAGGCAGGAGACGGCCTCGTGCGGCGAGTGCACCGGAGAGACGGGCGCTGCCTCGCGATAGCGGCGGTCGGGGCGGAACCGCCGCCTGCGCACGACCTGGCCCGCGTGGGCCTCGAGGAGCCGCCCCTGGCGGAGCTGCCTGGTCTCCAGCCGGAGCCCGAGCGCGGCTTCGACGATCGTGAGCGCCCGCCGGGTAGAGGCGAAGAAGAGCGCGGCGGGCGCCTGCCCGATCCAGAGCGGACGCGCGACTCCACGGGCGAGGAAGATCGCGTCCGGCTCGCGCTCGTCGAGCCAGCCCGCGGCCATCGTTCCGCGAATCTCGGAGAGAGCGCGCGCGTCGTTCCGGCGGACCTCCATCAGGGCGAAGATCGCTTCGGAGTCCACGGTCATCGCCGCCTCGTGGCGCACGATCCCGTAGCGCTCGAGCAGCTCGTCGTCGTTCGAGAGGACGCCGTTGTGCACGCCGACGACCGTGCCGTGGCGGATCGGATGGTTGTTGGCCTCGATGTCGGGGTGCCCTTTCGTGAAGTCGCGGACGTGGAGGAGGACGCTCGTCGCCGTCGCCGGCACGGCGATCTCGTCCAGCAGCCCGCTCGCCCCGCCGCGGAGCTTCGTGACCGTCGCCCCGCCTCCCGGCTCCCTGTGTGCGTAGCCGACCGCGTCCGCGCCGCGTTCGGCGATGCCCGCGAGCAGCGCCTGCGCGGCGAGCGTCCGCGGCAGGGGCGAGTCGGTACCCAGGCTGTAGCCGGCTATGCCGCACATGGGCCGCTAGTCGTCGAGTCCGGTGAGATGGCGCACAAGAGCGTAGACGTCGGGCAGGAGGTCTCGGTTTGCACCAGGCCATCGACTTCTGCGGGGTGGTGGAGATCCCTCGTCCAAGTTGTCATCCCTCAAGCGGGGCAACCGCGCGGCCGATAGAGCGTCCGTGGAAGGGAACGCTGCGGAGCACCTCTTCGATGCGGTCGAAGACGAGGTGCACACACCGTCGGACGAGCCGGAGCCGAGAGAGCGCGCGGACCTCTCCGGGCCGACCGCCGACGACCCGCTGAAGCTGTACGTGCGCCAGATCGGCGACGGGAGGCTGCTCACGCCCGCCGAGGAGCGCGAGCTCGCGCGGCGCAAGGACGAGGGCGACGAGACCGCGAAGCGCAAGCTGATCGAATCGAACCTCCGGCTCGTCATGTCCATCACCCGGCACTACACCCGCGCCGACGTGCCCCTCCTCGACCTGATCCAGGAGGGCAACCTCGGCCTCATCCGCGCGGTCGAGAAGTTCGACTACAAGCTCGGCTTCAAGCTGTCGACGTACGCCACCTGGTGGATCAAGCAGGCGATCTCGCGCGCGCTTGCCGAGCAGGGCCGCACGATCCGCCTGCCCGTGCACGTGGCCGACCAAGTGCGCAAGGTCACGAAGACACGCCGGCTGCTCGGGCAGAAGCTGAACCGGGACCCCTCGCTCGACGAGATCGCGATCGAGATCGGGATCACCCCGGAGCGCGTACAGGAGCTGCTCGACCTCGTCCAGGACCCGGTCAGCCTGGAGACCCCGATCGGCGACGGCGACTCGAGCGTCGCCGACCTGATCCCCGATCTCAACGCGGACCAGCCCGAGGAGGAGTCGGCCGACCGCGCCCGCTCGACCGAGCTCCTCGACGCGCTCGCGAAGCTTCAGCCCCGGCAGCGCCGCGTCGTCGTCGAGCGCTTCGGGCTCGACGGGGTCCGGCCCCGGACGCTCGAGGAGGTTGGCGCGAACCTCGGCATCACTCGGGAACGCGTGCGCCAGCTCGAAGCGCGCGCCCTGCGCGAGCTGCGGGCAGTGGCCCCGGGGCTCGAGCTGTACCTGCGGTCCTAGGTCGAAGAGCAGGTGACGGTCACCCGCGGGTGACGGTCACCGCCGGCTACGTAGCCTCGACCGACTCCATCTCGCGCAGGCTGGCGAGCCGGCGCAGCGACTCGAGCTCGATCTGGCGCACGCGCTCGCGGGTGAGCCCGAGGCGCCGGCCGATCTCCTCCAGCGTCTGCGCCTCGGCCCCTCCGAGCCCGTAGCGCATGACGACGACCTCCCGCTCGCGCTGGGGGAGGGCGGCGAGCGCCTGGCGCAACGCCTCGCTGCGCAGGTTCAGCTCGACCGCCTCCTCCGGGAGCGGGTCGGCGCCCGCGACGAAGTCGCCGAAGACGGCGTCCTCGCCGTCGCCCACGGGCGCGTCGAGGCTCGTCGACGCCCTAGCGGCGGCGCGGACCTCGAGCACCTGCTGAACGGTGAGCGAGGCCTCGTCCGCGATCTCGTCGAGCGAGGGCTCCCGGCCGAGCTGGGTCCAGAGCAGACGGTCGGCGCGGTTGATCTTCTGCAGACGCTCGACGATGTGGACGGGCATCCGGATCGTCCGCGCCTTGTCCGCGAGCGCGCGCGCGACCGCCTGCCTGATCCACCAGGTCGCGTACGTGGAGAACTTGAAGCCGCGCCGCCAGTCGAACTTCTCGACCGCGCGGATGAGACCGAGCGTGCCCTCCTGGATGAGATCGAGGAACGGAAGGCCCTGGTTGCGGTAGTTCTTGGCGATGGAGACGACGAGGCGGAGGTTCGACTGGATCATGCGCTCCTTCGCCTCCAGGTCGCCGCGCTCGATCGCCTTGGCGAGCTCGACCTCCTGAGCCGCCGTCAGGAGCTGATGACGCCCTGCCTCGCGTAGAAACAGCTGCAGCGCGTCGGTGGTCGTCTCCACCGGCGCCGTGATCGCGGCCACCAGCTCGGACTGGGAGGGAGGCTGCTCGAGGATCTCGATCCCGCGCTGGTCGAGCTCGCGGAGGAGCGCGTCGTGCTCGAGCTCGGTCAGCTCGTACGCCTCTCCGACCTCGGCCAGGTCGGCCGCGCGTATGGAGCCGGCCTGCTCGGACTGCTCGAGCAGCTGCCGGATCTCCTCGACGACGAGGATCGTCTCGATGTCGGTCTGGCTCACGCGGGGCGGGGGGAAGACGCGAAGCTGTCTCGGGACACTCTCTCGCATCCGGACGCCCTCTGTCTAGGGCCGGCGGCGAAAATCCCCCAGGGCGGGTAGCCGTTCGCGGGCGTGGCTGCCCTGGTGATGTCCGTTCCCGAGGCGTAAGCTGACGAGGCGTTCCGTGACACGCGACGAGGGGGTTGGATGTTCGCACGGGTCGCGACGTTCGAGAACCGAGACGTGACCAGGGCCGACGAGCTCGTCGAGTTCGTCCGTTCCCGTGCCGTGACCGGGGACGCGATCCCCGAGCTCGTCCGGCACGTCATGCTGCTCGACCCGCGCGACCGTTCGGCGCTCGAGGTGACGTTCTTCGACTCCGAGGACGCGCTCATGGCGGCCGAGCCCGTGCTCGAGGGACTCGGCGCTGAGATCCCCGAGACGGTACGGGGACGGCGGACGTCGGTCTCGGTGTACGAGGTCGCGCTCGATGCGGTGAACGGCGCGACCGGGACCGCGCGCATGGCCTCGCTCCGGGTCGCGCCCGATAGGCTGGCGGACGCGCTCTACTCGATTCGCGAGCAGGCGCACGTCGAGGAGGACGAGCTCGACGGGTGGAACGGGATCGTGGCGCTCGTCGACCACGAGACCGGCCAGACGAAGACGATCACCTTCTGGGAGAGCGACGACGCGCTCCGTCGCAGCGAGATCCGCGAGACGCAGCTCCGCTGTCGGGTCGTGGCCGCGGGAGACGGCTCGATCGCGAGCGTGCACGCCTACGACGTCGCCGTCAACGACGTCCCCGTCGGCGTCTGACGGACGAGGAGCGAGCCAGGCCTCGCTCCGAGCGCCGAAAGGGTGATTGACGCGGCGACGACGCTCGTGAGAGTTCGCCTGGGCCGCCGTGCAGCCCCTCGGGCACCCCGAGAATCCCAGCCCGGGAGTCGCTCCCAGAAAGGCGGGCTCACGTGTTCGACGCAGACTTCTTCTTCGGCAGAGGCTTCCTCGAGCGAGTGCAGGAGTTCCATCTGGAGCACGAGGACGGAAGCTTGCGCGTCGAGATCGTGGCGGTCACCGGCGAGCGAATCGACACCCTCCAGCTCAAGGCGGTCGAGAACGGGGCGCGGCTCTACACGCGGGACGACCGACTCGTGTTCTTGCCGTATGAACGCATCGCCTACATCGAGGTGTCGATCCTGCAGGACTTCCGCATCCCCGGCTTTCAGCTCTCGACGAGCGCGGACTTCGCAGGGGAATCTCCGCGCGAGAGACGTCTGCTCGCCGCCGGCGTCCCGGACTGACGCCTGCACTCGCACTCCGCAGAGCGAGAACGAGCCGCTCGACGCACGATGGCGTGCGGGCTCGTCCTGCCCCGCGGTCCGCGTCTCAGGGCGCCCGGGCTGCGTGCCGGCGGGGAGCGGCCGCAGCGGAGCCACTGAGCTGCGCGCGGCGCCAGGGGGCGGCGACTTCCTGCACGAGGAGGTCGACGATCGCCGCGGCCGGAACCGCGACGAACGCGCCGACGGCTCCACCGAGCGCAGCTCCCACGAGGACAGCGACGAACACGAGCAAGGGATGGATCTCGAGCTGGTCGCCCTCCACGACGGGGGAGATGACGTACCCCTGCAGGTTCTGGATCACGATCGAGGCCGCAAAGGTGAGCAAGAACGTCCGCGGACTGTCGAGCGCCGCGATCGCGAGGAGCGGAATGCGCGCGAGCCAACTGCCGACGAGGGGGATCAGCTCTCCCAGGGCCACGATCACGGAGAGGGGGATCGCGAAGGGGACGCCGATCGCGATCAGCGAGACGTACGTGAGCACCCCGACGATCGCCATCACGATCACTTTCGCCCAGAGGTAGCGGCCGAGGCGGAGCCAGATGCGGTCGAGGATGAAGCCGGTCCGGCGGCGATGGTCAGGGTGGGTCAGGGAGAGGACGAAGTCGCGTATTCGCATCCGGCTCGTGAGGAGCAGCAGCGAGATGAAGAACACCGCGAGCAGATCGATGAAGATCGAAAAGACGTTGCCGGGAAGCGCCGCGGCGCGCTCACCCGCACGATCGAGGATGGCGTTGCCGAGCCGCGACAGCTGCTCCTCGAACGTCGGAAGCGCCGGGAAGTCGGCCCGGAGCTCAGCGTACGCCTCGCGGACTCCGTCGTAGCGGTCCGCGTACTCGGGAGCGCGGTCGGCGAACTCGACGACCTGGCCCAGCAAGGGCGGCACCGCGAACCAGCCAATGCCCACGAGGATCGCGAACGAGGCGAGGTAGATCAGGACGGCAGCCAGCCCGAGCGGCAAGCGAAAGCGTCGGTGCAGCCACTCGCTCGGCCCGGTCAACGTCGCGGCCAAGAGCGTGCTCACGAAGAGGACGAGGACGACGTGGCGGACCATGACCAACAGGAGGAGCCCGGCGATGGTCAGGATCGCCAGCACCAGCGCGAGATAGACCGGGAGCGCGCGTTGGACGAGCGACTGCCGGGGATCTTCCGACGACACCATCGACACCGAGTACCCGGCGCGCGGTCGCGCTAGTCGCCCGAGCGTGCCTTGATCCCTGACCAGCGCGCCCGGTTCGTCGTGCGTTCGAATGCACGATAACGTGCGTTATGTCAAGTCGGAGTCGATCCGTGCCCTCAGGCCTCGGCGGGAAGACCGGCCTCCTGCTCCCTGCGCCCGCCCGAGGTCGCGATGACGATCCCGGCGACGACGAGGAGGACGCCCGCGACCTGTAGGCGCGAGGGGCGCTCGTCGACGACGATCGCCGCCAGGATCACCGTGAGCACCGGCTGCACGAGCAGCAGGATCGAGGCAACGACCGCCGGGAGGCGCGGCAGGGACGCCGCGATCGCGAGGTAGCCGACGACCTGGCCCGAGACCGCGAGGACGAAGAGCCAGCCGTGCGCCGGCCACTCCGGCCGGAGGTCGAGCTCGCCGAGCAGGGCGCCGAGGATCGCGACGGAGACGGCGCAGCCGAGCGTCGCGTCGAACATGATCTCGGCCGGCGTGCGGAGCTCCCTCCCCGCCTCGCGGATGAGGAGCAGGAACCCGGCGTACGCGACCGCCGTCAGGAGCCCGTAGACGACGCCCAGCACGGGGTCGTCGCCGTAGGCCGCGTCGCTGCCGACGCCCGAGATGAGGAACACGCCGGCGAACGCGATCGGGGCGGCGACCAGCACCCGCTCGCTCGGGCGCTCGTCGAGCAGGAGCCACGCGGCGACCCCGACGACGACGACCTGGAGGTTGGCGACCACCGTCGAGAGGCCGGCGCCGACTGTTGCGATCGAATGGTGCCAGAGCTCGAGATCGGCGGCGAAGAAGACACCGGCCGCCAGCGCGAGGAGATGGCGGCGGCGGTCGAGCCTTCCACGACTTCGACGCTCGAGGAGCGCGAGGACGGCGAGGAACGGCAATGCGTACACGCAGCGCCAGAACGCGGCGCTCGCGGGCGCAACGTCGGCGAGCCGGACGAGCACGCCGGTGAACGCGATCGCGACGGCTCCCCCGAGCGCGAGGAAAGTCGCGCGCGAGCTCATCACCTCGACGTCATCGACTAGAAGGTCGCCTCGCGGGCCCCGCTGACGATAACGAGCACGACGATGGCGGCGATCGCGAGGCGATAGGCGACGAACACGCCGTAGGTATGCCGACGGACGTAGCCGAGGAGCCAGTCGATCGCGAGCAGGCCGCTCCCGAGCGCCGCGAGCGTCCCGACGAGGAACGGACCCTCCCACCCGGTCGGGAGATCTCCGAGCAGCACCTCGGTCACGCCTTTGTAGACCACCGCACCGAGCACGGTCGGGAGCAACAGCAGGAACGAGAACCGGGCGGCGCTGTCACGGTCGAGGCGCAGGAAGCGACCGGCGGTGATCGTGATCCCCGACCGCGAGACGCCCGGTGCGAGCGCAAGCGCCTGCGCGAGCCCCAGCACCAGGGCGTGCGACGGTCGGAGCTCCCCCAGCACCCGGTCCTGCGGAGAGCGGTCTGCCCACCACAGAAGCAGCGCGCCGGCGGCGAGCAGGATGGCGATCTGCCAGGGCTCCCCCAGCGTGTCCGCGATGAAGCCCTCGCCGAGGAAGCCCGCGAGCGCCGCCGGGATCGTGGCGATGACGATGAGCCACGCGAGGCGCTCGTCGGCCGTCGACGCGCTCCGGCGCGCGAGCGAGCCGAGCCAGGCCCGCAGGAGACGGATCGCGTCGCCCCAGAAGTACGCCAGGACCGCGACGAGTGTGCCGAGGTGGAGCGCGACGTCGAAGGTCTGGTTGAAGAGATCGTGCTCCTCCAGGTACGTCCAGTCGGAGACCCAGGGAACGAGGATCAGGTGGCCGGACGACGAGACCGGAAGCAGCTCGGTGAGACCTTGCACCACGCCGAGCACGAGCGCCTGCGCGTTCGTCAGAGCGTCCGGGTCGTCGCCCACGCCGAGCAGCGTCAGGACGAGGGCGAGCCCGAGCGCTGCCCCCGCGACGCTGTACACGAGGGAGCGGCGCACCGCGGGATCCTACGTCCGCGGTCGGCGCGAGCGCCTGTGAAGAAAATCGGCGCAATTTCCGACAATGGCGCGTGCGCGAGCTTGACCGGGCCCGGCCCGTCCCGTAGGTTGCCGCTTGCACCGAGCACGGAGCGCAAGTAGGTCGAAGCGCAGCTCGAAGGCTCTACGCGGAAGCGGACGGTCAGCGGGTTGTGTGGACGAAAGCGCCACCGGCTCGGTGAACTTTTGGTCCAGGATGTTCGCGAGCTCCCGGGGCGAGCGGCCTCGTTAGGATGCGCCGCGATGCACCTCCGCATGCCGAGCATCGACCAGGGCGTCCAATCGTTCGTCTGGGCCCTCACGTTCTTCCTCTACGTCTGGCTCGGCTCGCTCGCCGTCGGCTTCCCGGGCGGGACGTCGTTCGTGATCGCGCTCCTCGTCGGTGCCGCGACCTTTCTCTTCGTGCGGATCCGGGGAGCCGGCGCCGCGATGCGCGGCTAGCGGCCGCCGTCGACCGGGTCGCTGGAGAGCGCCGCGACGAGCCGGTCCGCGAAGTCCCTGCCGAGGGCCGCTTCCAGGCGCTCGATGGCGGGCTCACGGCCGTGCGTGTCGAGGGCGTCCAGCGCCCTCACATCGGCGAGGAGACGGGGCGACCCTGACGGGACGGCGCTCAGCGGGCCGGCGGCACCCATGGAACGGCTATCGGCGGGCTTTGCGGGCGGGTCGATCCCTGGCCGGAGGGAACTGCCGTCGGGATGAGGGCTACAGCTCGAGATCGAGCCGCCTCTCGTCGAACCGCGCCGAATCGAGCTCGAGGCGGAACTCGTCCACCGCCCGCAGGGCGTCCTCGCGGAACACGTGCGAGAGGACCCCGACGCGGGCGTCGTTGACGAACGGCACGTCCAGGTGCTCGTGGGTCACGAGATTCACGGACACGGCCCCGCAGGCCGGGCAGCGGACGGCGACCCCGAGGAGTCCGTCACCGGGCGCGATGAGCGCGAACGACGACGGGGTGACGGGCCGCGGGCGCCCTTCGAGGAAGCAGAAGAAGCTCCACGGCCACTCCCCCGCTCCGATCCGCGACGCGGCGAGGTCGGACAGCTCGCCCGAAAGGACGTCGTCACGCGACGTGAGCAGGTTGCGGAACGTCCCGCCCGCGGCGACGCCGAGCGGCGCCCAGTCCAGCTCGTCGTGGCCGACGAGGCCGGGATGCTCCTCCCCGCACCGGCAGGCGAAGACGACGCGATAGACGGCCGGATGGGCCGCGCCCGGAAGCCGCTCGAGCGCGCGAAAGGACGACAGCGGGACGTGGGACTCGCTCCCATGCGGGCACGCGAACGAGTAGGTGCTCGTCAGCGCGTCGTACACACTCTCCTTGTAGTACGGCGACCGGACGATCGCTCAGTACTGGAGCAACGAGTGCACGTCGTACCCGTCGAGCCGCTCGCGCCCGCCGAGGAAGGTGAGCTCGATGACGAACAGGACGCCGGCCACTACGCCGTCCAGGTCCTCCACGAGCTCGCACTTCGCGCTCGCGGTCCCGCCCGTCGCGAGCACGTCGTCGACGACGATCACCCGCGCGCCCGCAGGAACGGCGTCCCGGTGCACCTGCAGGCTGTCCGTCCCGTACTCGAGCGCATAGGTGGCCTCGACGGTCTCGCGCGGCAGCTTGCCTGGTTTGCGGGCGGCGATGAAGCCGGCTCCGAGGTCGTACGCCAGCGGAGCGCCGAAGATGAAGCCGCGCGCCTCGGCGCCGAGGATGAGGTCGGGCTCGCGCGGCCCCGCCCACTCCGCGAGCCGACGAATCGTCTCGGCGAAGTACTCGGGGTCCGCGATCAGTGGCATCAGGTCCTTGAAGACGACGCCCTCGGTCGGGAAGTCCGGCACGTCGCGGATCCGGTCGCGGAGATCCAGGCTCACGAGGTCCGCTCCGCAGCCGAGCGCAGGTCGCGCAGGAAGAGCAGGTGCGAGAGCTCCTGGGAGACGCGTGCGAGCGCCTCGAGGTCGTCGAGCGCTCCCTTGCGGCGCTCGGGGTTCCGCGACCTCAGGCCCGGGGCGACCAGCTGCTCGACGAGCGTCGCCTGCCTCCCCGCCGCGGTCAGGAACGTCCGCAGGTGGCGCGCGTCGATGCCGAAGCGGGCGAGCCGGACGCACGCGCCGGCGATCTCCGCCTCGCTCTCGCGGTACAGGTGCTCACCCGCTTCGACGCGCGAGACGAGGACGCCGAACTCCTCGAGCTGGCGGACGAAGTCCGGCGGCGCGGAGGCGCGGTCGCAGAGCTCGGCGAGGTCGATCTCGTCCTCACGCCCGGTGAGGCCCGCGCTGCGGCGCTTCGCTCGCTCGGCCGACGCCCCGGGGCCGTCGAGCTCCTCGCGGATCACGCGTAGCGGGAGGAACTCGTCCCGCTGCAGGCGCAGGATCGTCGTCAGGCGCTCCACGTCGTCGGGCGAGAAGAGCCGGTACCCGCCACGCGTGCGCCGCGGCGCGAGGAGCCCCTGGTCCTCGAGGTAACGGATCTTCGAGACCGAGATGTCCGGGAACTCCCCGCGAAGCTCCTCACACACGGAGCCGATGGTGCGGAACCGAGGCTCGGCCCCGCCCTTGCCCCGCCTCGAGGTGGCGAGCGTGCTCATCGCAGGAGGAAGGTCAGCCGGTACTTGCCGATCTGCACCTCGTCGTCGTCCTCGAGGGTCGCCGACTCGATGCGGTGGCGGTTCACGTACGTCCCGTTCAAGCTCCCGAGGTCGCGGATCGTGAACGTCTCGCCCGCGCGCTGGAGCTCGGCGTGGCGCCGGGAGACGGTGACGTCGTCGAGGAAGACGTCGCACTCCGGGGACCGCCCGATCAGCGTCCTCCCCTCTCCCGGCTGGAACGACTGGCCAGCCATGCCGCCCCCCGAGCGCACGACGAGCGCGGGACCGGTGATGCCGAGCGACGCGAGCAGCGACTCGCCGTCCTCCGCTCCGTCCTCGACCTCGAAGGTCATCGTGGTCTCCCCGCCCGGCTCCTGGTCCAGCGCGATGAGCGCTCCGCACCGGGCGCAGTAATTCGAGGCCTCCGGGTTCTGGAAGCCGCACTCCGGGCAGTAGACGTGCGTCACTCCGAGTCCGCGTTCGGGGTCGCCTTCGCGGTGAGGATCTCGCTCAGGCGCCCGACGTCGGCGAGCTTCGCCTCCCCCGCGCTCACCTGCTCCCGGAGACGCGCGACGAGCTCCGCGCGCAGGATGTCGATGCGGCCGTGCAGCACCCGCCGGCGGAAGGAGATGTCGTCCTCCTCCTTCTCGAGGTCGCGGATCATGATGCGGAGGTCGTCGTCGGTGAGGCTCGTGAGATCGGGAAGTGGTTCCAACGGTCGCCTTTCCTCGTAGTCCCGTGAGTAAAGCAGCCTGCGCTCCAAGGGGTCAACCTCAGCTTGAGACTTCACACTCTTCGCCGCCGGCGGCGACCTCCCTCCCGGCCACGGTTCAGGGGCCGGCGAGGGCGGCCCGCGCGCGGACGACGTACTGCAGCGCCGCCGCCAGCGCCAGCGCGACGCCGATCCACACGAGGACCTGCGGCCACGTCGTGCCCTCCTCGGTGACGACGACGAAAGAGAGCGCGGCGTACAGCACCCAGGTGGCGAGCTTGCCGAGGAAGCTCACCTCGAGCTCGAGGCCGCGCGGCGCGAGGAGCTTGTAGCCGAGGACGAGCGCCAAATCGCGGCCGAGCACGACGAGCGCGGCCACGAGCGGCAGGCGTCCCGTCGCCCAGAGCAGGACGACTGCCGTCCCGATCATCAGCCGGTCGGCCAGGGGGTCGGCTACCTTGCCGAACGCGGACTGCACGTCCCAGCGCCGCGCGAGGAAGCCATCCACCTGGTCGGTGGCGGCGGCCCCGGCGAAGAACGCGCCCGCCGCCCACGCCGGCCCGTCACCGGCCGCGAGGTAGAGCCAGGCGAACACCGGGATCGCGGCGAAGCGCGCGATGGTCAGTGCGTTCGGGACGTGACGGCGCACGGCCCCAACACTACGAGCTGCGACGAGCTCGCTCGACGAGGCTGGTACGGTCGCGCGGTGCCAGAGCCGTTCACGCTGCCGGGGTTCGTCGACACCCACAGCCACACGTTCCAGCGCGCCCTGCGCGGGCGGGCCGCCGGCGGAGATTTCTGGGCCTGGCGTGAGTCGATGCTCGAGGAGGCCGGGCGCCAGACACCGGAGCTCGTGCGGGCATCGTACGAGCAGACGTACCGCGAGCTGCGCGCCGCGGGGTACACCGCCGTCGGGGAGTTCCACTACCTCGGCGTGCCCGAGGCGCTGGCCGCGCACGAGGCCGCGGCTGCCGCCGGCGTCGCGCTCGTGCTCCTGCACGTCGCGTACGCGCGCGGCGGGCTGCCGCGGTTCCGGCAGGAGTCGGTGCCCGCCTTCCTCGCGGAGGTCGAGCAGCTCCGGGGGGCCGGGCTCCGGGTCGGCGTTGCCCCCCATTCGGTGCGCGCGTGCCCCGCGGACTGGCTCGAGGCGATCGCGCGCTACGCCGCGCAGGAGGAGCTTCCGCTGCACGTGCACGCAGACGAGCAGCCGCGCGAGATCGAAGAGTGCCTGGCCGAGCACGGGTGCCGCCCGATCGAGCTCCTCGAGCGCACCGGGTGCCTGGGCCAGCGGACAACGGTCGTCCACGCCACCCATGCGGACGGCCGCGAGCTCGATCGCCTCGCCGCCTCGGGAACGACCATCTGCGCCTGCCCGACGACGGAGGCGGACCTCGGCGACGGCTTCCTCCCCGCCGAGCGCATCCGCACCCGCTCGATCCCGCTCTGCATCGGGTCAGACTCGAACGTCCGGATCGACCCGCTCGAGGAGCTCCGCGAGCTCGAGGGCATTGCCCGCCGCCAGTCCGGCCGGCGAGGCGTCTTCTCGACCGAGGAGCTGCTGCGTTTCGGCTCCGAGCAGGGCGCTCGGTCACTGGGCCTCGACTTCTGGCCCACGATCGAGATCGATCTCGGCCACCGCTCGCTCGCAGGGGTTGCGGCGGGCGACGTCCGCGCTGCGCTCGTCGCAGGCTGTGGAGCGGACGTCGTGTCGCCTGTCTGACCCCGCGTCCTCCCGCTCGCGGCATGCAAGGATGCGGGAGCGGCGCTCCGCCGTCGACACCCATGGATGTCACCGAACAGACCTTCGAGCAGGACGTCATCGAGCGCTCGCGCGAGACGCCCGTGATCGTCGACTTCTGGGCCGCCTGGTGCGGCCCCTGCCATGCGCTCGCGCCGATCCTCGACGCCGAGGTCGAGCGGCGCGGAGGCGATGTCGTGCTCGCGAAGGTCGACGTGGACGCGAATCCCGGCCTCGCCGCGGCCTTCCGGGTCCAGGGCATCCCGGCCGTGAAGGGATTCCGCGACGGCCGGGTCGCCGCCGAGTTCGTCGGCGCGCTCCCCCCGGCCCGTGTCGCCGCCTTCGTGGACGAGCTGCTCGCGCCGCCGCGGATAGACGGTCTCCTGGAGGAGCTCCGCGCGAGCGGCGAGCTGCACGACGTCCTCGCGGCGCTCGAGGCCGGCGATACGGCACGCGCGCTCGAGCTTCTCGTCGACGGGATCGCGGATGCCCCCGCGGACGAGCGGAACCGCCGGCGCGATCTCGCCGTGGCCGTCTTCGACGGTCTCGGCCAGGACGATCCGGTCGCGACGGCCTATCGCCGGCGGCTGGCCAGCGCGCTCTACTAGCATCCGGCCCGGTGGGGACGTTCCGGTACCTGGTCGTGGGAGGCGGCATGACCGCCGATGCCGCTTGCCGTGGGATCCGCGACCACGACTCCGACGGCGGGATCGGGCTCGTCGGCGAGGAGGCGTTTGCGCCCTACGCCCGTCCCCCGCTCTCGAAGGCGCTCTGGAAGGGCCAGGAGGAGAGCTCCGTGTGGCGCGGCACCGAGGAGCTGGGAGTCGAGGTCCTCGTGGGAAGACGCGTGACGTCGGTCGACCTCGACGGCCGGACTGCGACCGACGACGCCGGCGAGACGCACTCCTACGAGAAGCTCCTGCTCGCGACGGGCGGGACGCCGCGCCGCGTCGAGGCGTGGGACGACTCGGTGATCTACTACCGCACCCTCGAGACGTACCGGCGACTCCACGAGCTCGCGGGCGAGGGAGTCCGCACAGCCGTCGTCGGCGGCGGCTTCATCGGCTCGGAGGTGGCAGCCGCCCTCGCGCTCAACGGCTGCGACGTGTCGATCGTCTTCCCGGAGGTGGGCGTCGGGGCGAAGCTCTTCCCGGCGGACCTGGCCCGCTCGGTCAGCGAGTACTACGGGTCGCAGGGCGTCGACGTCCGGCCCGGGCGGAAGGTCGAGTCGATCGCGCGTGACGGGGACACCACCGTCGTGACGACCGACGACGGGGAGATCGAGGCCGACGTCGTCGTCGCCGGGCTCGGGATCGTCCCGCGCACGGAGCTCGCGGAACAGGCCGGGCTCGACATCGACGACGGGATCCTCGTCGACGATCGTGGCCGCGCGGGCGGACGCGAGGACGTCTTCGCCGCGGGCGACGTCGCCCGCTTCCCGGTGGCTGCGCTCGGTGGCACGCGCCGTGTCGAGCACGAGGACCATGCCAACACTCACGGCCGCCACGTCGGCGCGAACATGGCCGGTGCCGACGCGCCGTACGACCATCTCCCGTTCTTCTACTCCGACCTCTTCGACCTCGGCTACGAGGCGGTCGGAGACGTCGACTCGCGGCTCGAGACGCTCGCCGAGTGGGCCGAGCCGAACCGCAAGGGCGTCGTCTGCTACGTCGAGGACGGCAGGCCGCGAGGGTTCCTCCTCTGGGACGTCTGGGATCGCGTCGATGCCGCACGCGACCTGATCCGCGCGGCCGAGCCCGTCTCGGCCGAGCAGGTTCGCGCTCTCATCGGCTGAGCGGAGGGAGGGCGACCCGTGGCGCCTCCCCAGGCGCCCTGTCTACTCGTCCAGGATGAACGTCACCAGCATGTTCACCTGGTACTCGGCGATCGACCCGCCCTCGAGGCGAACCTGCTGCTCCTTGATCCAGGCGCTCTTGACGTTGCGGAGCGTCTGGTTCGCGCGGTCGAGGCCGGTCCTGATCGCGTCCTCGAAGCTCGTCGAGGAGGTCGAGCTGATCTCCGTCACGCGTGCGACTGCCATGGCGCGGCTCCTTTCGACAGTTGTCGTTCTCCCACGGGAGAGTCTCGTCGAAACGCCTGCGCCGTGCGCCGGCTCGAGAGTCGTGCCCTGACACGGCTGCGCCGGCCCGGCGCTCGCGAGAGGCCGGGCCGGCGCGGGACTTGCCGGTGGTCGCCCGAAGTCGGCGGGGCGACCGTGCTTCGTTCCTCCTAGTTCGGGGCGTTCGAGACGCTGCTCGCCGCGTCCGAGAAGAGGCCCCGAAGGACGTTCCGGAGGAAGAACAGTGCGATGATGATCGCGATCGCCAGGAAGCCGAGCAGGATTGCGTACTCGGTCGTCGTCTGGCCATCCTCGCGCTCCCGGAGCTCGGCCACGGTGACCTGCAGCCACACCACCGGGCGCATCAGGATGTCAGTCATGTGGAGGTTCCTCCTGTGATTCAGAGGGGTGAAGGCGAACCCCTCGCTCCGACGGCTGCTCGTCTACTTACACGAGCTACCTCAAGGTCGGAATACCGTGCATGCGACACAACTACCCGATCGGTGGATCTCGGTCGGGGGATCGGATGGAGCGCCTCGAACGGCCCGCCGATGCCCATCCTCGTTCCAGGGATCGGGAACGGTCTACGCCGCGTCGATGGCTGGGCATGGTCCTGCCAGTTGCGGCACTGGCGCTCTTCGTGCTCTGCTTCCTCATCGGCTACGGGTCGGTCGTCCAGCGCCGGCTCGAGCGTAGTGCGGAGCACGACGGCTCGCGCTGACGAGCTCGAGTCGCCGGTGGTTTCCCGGCCCGGCAACCGGGGTACCGCGGGCGCATGGCCGGAGGCCTCACCCTCGGCGGCGCGATCGTCATCGTCGGGATCATCGTCGCGATCTTCTGGAGCGTGCTCTGGGGCGTGATCATCGCCCTCGTCGGGCTGCTCGCGTTCGGCGGCTTCGCGCGCGGCCGCTGGTACTGACGAGCTGACTCACCTCCCGCCGCCCGTTAGGCGCGCGCTCGGTCGAGCAGCTGCAGCAGGTCGTGCGCAGCAAGCTCGATCTCCTTGTGCTCCCACTCGGCCGCGCGGTAGTGGCAGGCGATCAGGCCCGAGCGATGCAGCCGACGGAAGTCTCCGTAGACGAAGGCGTACCTCGCCTTCGTGCCGTCTCGGGCACCCGCGGTGAGCCCGAGGTGCCATTCCGCGTACTCCTCCCAGCTGTGCACGCCGAGATACCGATCCTGATCTGCGGCACGAGGCTGCACGTCCCCCCATTCGCTCCGCACGACGTACTGCCGGCTCTCGATGAGCTCGCGAGCACGGGCGACCGCCCGCTCGTTGACCGTGTACGACGCCGTGCGCCCATTCTGCCGACGGTCCTGGTTTCGGCGCTCGGCCTCCGGGTAGACCGGACCGAAGGCAAATCGACAAGGAGGGACCATCGTGAAGACCATCGAGGAGTCAATCGACATCGCGGTGCCGGTGTCCACGGCGTACAACCAGTGGACGCAGTTCGAGTCGTTCCCGCAGTTCATGGAGGGGGTCGATCGCGTCGAGCAGA
>DASSCD010000111.1:0-11366 GCA_035698005.1 Gaiellaceae bacterium
GGTCGGGCCGGAGGTCGAGCCCGCGTAGCGTCAGCGCGTTGAGCGCGACGACGATCGTCGACAGGCTCATCAGGAGCGCGCCGACCGCCGGGGGGAGGGTGAGGCCGAACGGGGCGAGGACTCCCGCCGCCAGCGGGATCGCGAGCAGGTTGTAGCCGAATGCCCACCCCAGATTCTGGAGCATCTTCCGGTAGCTCGCGCGCGAGAGCGTGATCACCCCGACGACGCCACGCGGGTCGTCGGACGCGAGGATCACGCCCGCGGACTCGATCGCGACGTCGGTCCCCGCGCCGATCGCGATACCGACGTCGGCGCGCGCCAGCGCGGGCGCGTCGTTCACGCCGTCTCCGACCATCGCGACGCGGTGGCCGCGCTCCTGGAGCTCGCGCACATGCCGCTCCTTGTCCTCGGGAAGCACCTCCGCGAAGACCTCGTCGATGCCGAGCTCCGCCGCGACCGCGTCGGCGACCTGCTGCGCGTCGCCGGTGATGAGGGCGACGCGCACGCCGAGCTCGTGCAGCGAGTCGACCGCCTCGCGCGCCTCGGGGCGGACCTGGTCCTCGAGCGCGAACGCCGCCGAGACGTCGCCGTCCTCGACGAGGTAGACGACCGAGGCGCCGCGCTCGCGCCAGGAGCGGGTCTCCGCGTCCAGGTCATCCGGCACCTCGAGGCCGCGCTCGCGGAGCAGCGTGGGGCCGCCGACCGCCACGCGCCTCCCGTCGAGTGACGCCTCGACGCCACGCCCGCTCATCGCCTCGAACCCGCGCGCCGCCGGAATCGGTCCGCGCTCGCCGGCCGCGGCGACGATCGCCCGGGCGTGCGGGTGCTCGCTGTCTCCCTCGACCGCGGCCGCCCGCGCGAGGGAGAGGTCGTCGTTTGCGGCGGCGATGCCCGTGACGACGTGCTCGCCGCGCGTCAGCGTCCCGGTCTTGTCGAAGAGCACGACGTCGACGAGGCGGCTGCGCTCGAGGCTGAGCCGCTCCTTGACGAGGATGCCGTTCCGCGCGGAGAGCGAGGTCGCGATCGCGATCACGAGCGGGATCGCGAGGCCGAGCGCGTGCGGGCACGAGATCACGAGGACCGTGACCGTGGTCGTCACCGCCTCGTCGAGATCGCCGATCGCGGCCCAGACCGTGAACGTGACGATCGCCGCCGCCAGGGCGACGTAGAAGAGAAGCGCGGCCGAGCGGTCGGCGATCGCCTGCGTCCGCGAGCGCGACGTCTGTGCCTCCTCGACGAGTCGCTGGATCCCGGCGAGCGCGGTCTCCTCGCCCACTGCGGTCACGCGGACGCGGATCGCCGAGTCGGTTGCGACCGTGCCGGCGACGACCGAATCGCCCTCGCCCCTGCCGACGGGCCTCGACTCGCCGGTGATCATCGACTCGTCGAGCTCGGCGCGGCCGGCGACGATCTCGCCGTCCGCGGGAACTCGCCCTCCGGGCCGGACGAGGACGACGTCGCCCGTGTCCAGCTCGCCCACTGGGACGTGCTCGGTCTCGCCGGCGCGCACCCGCTCGGCTTCGTCCGGAAGCAGCTCGGCGAGCGCGCTCAGGGCCCCCCGGGCCTGGCCGAGCGCCTTCATCTCCTGCCAGTGCCCGAGGAGCATGACCACGACGAGCGCCGACAGCTCCCACCAGAACTCGAGCTCGAAGGCGCCGAGCGTCGACGCCGCGCTCGCGACGAAGGCGACGGTGATCGCGAGCGAGACGAGCAGCATCATCCCCGGCTGCCGGTCCCGGATCTCCGACACGGCGCCCGTCAGGAAGACGGCGCCCCCGTAGAGGAAGATCGCCGTTCCGAGCACCGGAGCGACGAGGTCCGAGCCGGGGAAGTCCGGCGGCGTGAGCCCGAGCCAGTCCTGGACCGACTCGCTGTAGACGACGACCGGGACCGCCAGGATCAGGTTGATCCAGAACCGGCGCCGGTAAACCTCCGCGTGGCCCTCGTGCCCGGCGTGCCCGTGCCCCTGTTCGGCGTGCTCGTGCCCGGCCTCTCCCTGCTCGTTGCCGTGGTGGTCGTGCATCGATCCTCCGGGACGACTAGGCCGCGGCCGGGGACGAGCGGCTCACGCCGAGGTCGCGCAGCAGCCCGTCGCGGAGCCCGTAGACGAGGCCGTGGACGGTGAGCTCCTGGCCGCGCGACCATGCGTCCTCGACGATCGTGGTCTGGCAGACGTTCGCGACCTGCTCGACGACGTTGAGCTCGCACAGGCGGTCGAGGCGGCGAGTCTCGGGCAGCGAGGCGATCTCCTCCGCGTGCTTCTCCTCGACGTCCATCACGTGGCGGAGCCAGTTGTCGATGAGCCCGTGGCGCGCGTCCTCGAGCGCGGCCTGGACCCCGCCGCAGCCGTAGTGGCCGCACACGACGACGTGCGCGACCGCGAGCACGTCGACCGCGTACTGCAGGACCGACAGGCAGTTGAGGTCGGTGTGCACGACGACGTTCGCGACATTCCGGTGCACGAAGATCTCTCCCGGCGCGAGGCCGACGATTTCGTTCGCGGGCACGCGGCTGTCCGCGCAACCGATCCAGAGATATTCGGGGCTCTGGCGCTCGGCGAGAGCGGCGAAGAAGCCGGGGTCGTCCGCGACCGTCGCGGCCGCCCACGCCCGGTTCCGCTCGAGCAGCTCGTCGAGTCCCGCCACGGGTCGAGCCTAGATGGCGAGGGTGCCGTGTGACTACGGTGCACGTCATCGTGAGCCTCACCCAGTACTACACGGCGACCACCCTCGACGGCTTCATCGCCGACGAGAACCATTCGCTCGAGTGGCTCTTCACGCGCGATCAGGACCGGGCGGGGCCGCTCAACTACGAGGAGTTCATCGCCGGCGTCGGTGCGCTCGCGATGGGCGCGACGACGTACGAGTGGGTCCTCGACCACGAGTTCGCCGGCAGGGACCCGGCCGACTGGAAGTGGCCGTACGAGCTCCCCGGCTGGGTGTTCACGCACCGCGAGCTGCGGGTCGTCCCGGGCGCCCCGGTCGAGTTCGCGAGCGGCGACGTCGCCGCCGTCCACCGAGAGCTCGTCGAGGCAGCGGGCGAGCGCAACGTCTGGGTCGTCGGCGGCGGTGATCTGGCAGGCCAGTTCGCCGACGCCGGCCTGCTCGACGAGGTGATCGTGTACGTCGCACCGGCGACGCTCGGCCGCGGCGCGCCGCTCCTTCCCCGCCGACTCGAGTTGCGCCTCGAGGAGCTCGCGCGCAACCGGGACTTCGCGTGCGCACGATACTCGGTCGTGCGAACGCCGGAGACGTAGCATCGACGGCGATGGTCTACGACGTGGAGCTTGCCGCGCGGATCCGCGAGCTGGTCGCGGAGGAGCCCGGTGTCACCGAGCAGACGATGTTCGGCGGGCTCGGGTTCTTCGTCCACGGCAACATGGCTGTCGCCGCGAGCAGCCAGGGAGGTGCGCTGGTCCGCGTGGATCCCGCGGAGTCGGACGCGATCGTCGCCGGGTCGAGCGCACGGCCGATGGAGATGCGGGGGAGGCAGATGAAGGGCTGGCTCCGGCTGGACGTGGAGAGCTTGCGAACGAAGCGCGAGCTCGCCAAGTGGGTCGCGCTCGGCACCGCGTACGCCCGCTCGCTGCCCCCGAAGCGCTAGCCGGCCGCGGCCGGATCGACTCGTGACCACGCCCGGGTACGGGGTCGACCTCTACTGGCTCCCGCTCGGCGCGGGCGGGCACTCGGTACGGCTGAACGGACGGGTCTTCGAGGCCGTCGCCGCGCGGCTCGACCGGCGAGAGCCGTGCGACCTCTACCACGCCGCCCTCGAGGTGCGCGTTCCGGAGGGTGACTACGTCATCGAGCAGGCGCCCGCGGCGCGCGGCGAGGACAGCGACCGCGGCGTCGTCGCGGCGGGTCCGGTCGGCGGCAGGTGGGCCGGGCGGTTCCGGGTCTTCCGCTACGAGGTGCGCTGCTGGCGCGGAGGCGTCACCCCGGACGTCGACGAGGCCGTCGACAGCCCGCGGCATCTCACCTCGGACCCGGTGGCGGCTCGGTGTGTGCTCGACCTGGCTCCCCGTGTCCCCACCGCGGTCTGGGGCCGCGACGAGCTCGGAGCCGGCGAGATGTCGAACTCGAACGCGATCGTCGCCCGGCTCGTCGCCCGCTCCGGCCTCGCCGCCGCGTCGACCCGGCCTCCCGCAGGCGGGCGGGCTCCCGGCTGGCGCGCGGGGCTCGTCGTGGCGCGGCGCGACTGAACCCTGACCCGCGAGGCGGGGCCAGCCGCCGCGCTCCCTACACTCGCCGGCACATGAGCACGCCCGAGACTCGCCGCGTCGAGCTCTTCCTGCCGGTCCGGACGCTGCTTCTCCTCGCCGTCGCCGTGGGGGTGCTGGTCGCGTTCCGCGCGATCGGCGACACCTTCCTCATCGTGTTCGTCGGGGTCTTCCTCGCCCTCGTCTTCGAGTACCCGGTCAGATTCGTGATGGCGAAGACGGGGCTCTCCCGCGGGCTCGCCGCGACCATCACGGTGCTCGGGACGGCCGTGGCGGTGACCGTGTTCTTCCTGCTCCTCCTCGTCCCGCTCGTGGGCGGGGTCCGCGACTTCCTGCAGGAGCTGCCGTCGATCGTCGAGGGCCTGCGGGAGTCGGACGAGCTGTCGTGGCTCGGTGACTCGGGCGGCGCCGAGAACGTCCAGTCGGGGGCGCAGGAGGTGTCGGTCTCGGTCCCGGACGCGATCTCGGCGATGCTCGGGATCGCCGGCGACTTCTTCTCCGTCTTCCTGGCCGCCTTCACGATCCTCTTCATTTGCCTCTTCCTGCTCACGGACGTCGGGAACCTGAAGCGCTCGCTCGCGAGCATGCTCATGCCGGGCGAGGACGAGCGCTGGCTCGGCGTCTGGGAGCGGGTCACCGAGTCGGTCTCGCGGTGGGCGATCGGCGTGATCGTCATCGCCACGATCGCGGGCGTCACGCAGGGCACGACCGCCTGGCTGCTCGGGTCGAGCTACGCGCTCGCGCTCGGGCTGATCGCGGGGCTCCTCGACATGATCCCGAACATCGGCGCGACGATCGCGGGCTTCGTCCTCGTTCCGACGCTGTGGGCGGAGGAGGGGCTGACGGCGGCGCTCGTCATGCTCGTCGTCGTCCTCGTCTACCAGCAGCTCGAGAACAACATCCTCACGCCGAAGATCCAGGGCGCGGCGGTACGGCTCTCGGGCTTCTTCATCATCGTCGCGGTGACGCTCTTCGGGGCGCTGCTCGGGGTGCTCGGCGCGCTCACCGCAGTCCCCCTCGCGGCGACCCTCCAGATCTTCGTCCAGGAGCTGACGAAGGCCCGCCGTGAGCAGGTCGCCGCTGCGAACGCAGCGCTCGCCGCGCCGAGCGAGCAGCCGTAGCTCTCCCGCAGGACGACTACAGGCCCACGGAAGCGGGTACCCCGCCGGTCGAGATGCGGAAGCTGGTCGTGAACGAGTTCCTGAGCATGGACGGCGTCGCCCAGGCGCCCGGCGCAGCCGACGAGGACCCGAGCGGCGGCTTCGCACACGGCGGCTGGCACATGCGCTACATGGAGGACGACGCGGCGCGGGAGTGGGTGCTCCGCAGCATCGCCGAGGCGGGCGGCTACCTGCTCGGGCGCCGCACCTACGAGATCTTCGCCGGCTACTGGCCGAACGCGCCGGAGGAGGAGCAGGTCATCGCGGAGCCGCTGAACACGAAGCCGAAGCACGTGGCCTCGACGACGCTGTCCGAGCCGCTGGGCTGGCAGGGCTCGACCCTCCTCGAGGGCGACGTCGCGGACGCCGTGGCAGCCCTGAAGCAGGAGGGAGACGCCGAGCTGCACGTGATCGGCAGCACGCAGCTGGTGCAGACGCTGATCGAGCAGGAGCTCGTGGACGAGCTCCGCCTGATGCTCGACCCGGTCCTCCTCGGCGGCGGCAAGCGCATCTTCCGCGACGACGGCCTGCTCCGGCCGCTTCGTCTCGTCGACGGTCAGATCTCGAGCACCGGGGCGGTCCTCGCCACCTACGCCCCGGCCGCGTAGCGTGACGTCGCCCGGTCGGCGGCCGCGGCGCCGTCCTTGAGCCCGTTGAGGTACCACGCCTCGACCTCGCCCTTCCCCTTGACCACGATCGTCCCGCGCGGCTCGCATTCGAACTCGTCCGCGAGCAGCTCGTACGTCGCGCGCGTGATCTGGATCCGACCCGGCGTCCCGTGGGACTCCATGCGACTGGCCGTATTCACCGCGTCGCCCCAGAGGTCGTACAGGAAGCGCTTGCGGCCGATCACCCCGGCCACGACCGGGCCCGAGTTGATGCCGACCCGGAGCTCGTGGCCGAGGTCCCCGACCTCGTCGCCCGAGCGCATCGCCTCGAGCATGTCCAGGGCCATGAGCGCGAGCGCGCGAGCATGGTCCCGGCGCGCAGTGGGAACGCCCGCGGCGACCATGTAGCAGTCACCGATGGTCTTGATCTTCTCGAGCTCGTAGCGGTCGGCGAGCTCGTCGAAGCGCGTGAACAGGCGATCGAGATAGCCGACCACCTCGGCGGCCGGGCGCTGCTCGGACCAGGGCGTGAAGTCGACCACGTCCGCGAACAGGATCGACGCCGACCCGATCTGGTCCGCGATCGGCTGAGCCTGGGCCTTCAGCTGGTCGGCGATGGAGCGCGGCAGGATGTTGAGCAGGAGGTCCTCCGCCTTCTCCTGCTCCTGCCGCAGCGCCGCCAGCGCGTCGCGGCGCTCTCTGGCGAACACCGCGAGCAGCAGGAACACGATCGTCCCGCCGACCGTGATGTTGAGGGCCAGCATCGTGCTCGTGAACCAGACTGGCAGCGCCGACCCGAGCGGCCCGACGAGCTCGCCCGCGATGCCCGAGCCGAGGAACACGACGACCCACGCCGCGTACCAGCGGGCGGCCGACCGGACGTCGTTGAACACGAGCGCCCCGAGCGGGGCGAGGATCCCCCACAGGCCCACGCCCGCCGAGTCGAGGAAGCCGCCGAGCGGGATCATCGACAGCGTCGGCGCGAGCAGGATCGCCACCTGGCTCACCCGCAGCAGCCAGGCGTCGTTGCGGGTTCGCGAGAAGACGGCGAGCGCGGCGAGCAGCACGCCGAAGTAGACGAGCGGGACCACGCCGACCGGAGATCCCAGGGCGAGATAGAGCGCTCCCCACAGGGCCGAGATCGGCAGGATCAGCACCGAGATCAGCACGAGGAGCGCCTTCCGGGCTCGCAGGTCGGCGTCGTCCCGGGGATCGGCGCCGATGCGCGTCACGCGCGCGACGACCCGGTCCGCCGACGCCCGGCTCCGGTCGAGGAGGTGCATCGCCGGAGACGTTACTCGCGCGCCCGCTGCCGCTTCACGGCCGGGCGCCGAAGCGGCGTCGCTCGGTCCGGAGGTGCGACGCCCACTCGAGGCGGCTCGCGCCGGCGAACCTGAGGTACGCACGGAGCGCGTCGCGCATCGCGTCGACGAAGCCGTCGACTCGTCCCGGCCGGAAGTCCTCCTCCCACCAGACGTCGAGGACCTGCACGCGCCCCTCCTCGCGCTCGATACGGGGCTCGATCCGGCCGACGAGCCGGTCCCGGAAGACGATCGGCAGCACGTACCAGCCCCAGCGGCGCTTCGCGGGCGGCAGGAACAGCTCCCAGACGTAGTGGAAGCCGAACAGGCTCGCGAGCAGCTTGCGGTCCCAGACGAGCGGGTCGAACGGGGAGAGGAACGCGACCGACGACGCGGGCTCGGGCGGAGCCTCCAGGAGCTCGACCTCGTCACGGAGGACGAAGCGCTTCCCGCTGACGCCTTCGACGGAAACGGGCACCAGCTCGCCGCGCTCGACGAGCTCCTCGCGCAGAGCGTTCCGCCCCGGATAGCCCGGCAGCCGCGCGTCAGGCTTGGCGGGTCCGATCCCGCCGAAGACGTCGCCGGCGCCGCTCACCCCGAGCAGCCCGTGCGCCCGGTACCTGGAGAGGAGCTTGTAGCGCATCTGCTCGTGGAGGGGCACGCTCCGGGCGAGCACCTCGGCGGGGAGCAGCCGCTCGACGAGGTCGTAGTAGCGCCGGCTGCCGTCGCGCCTTGCGAGGCCGAGCACCCCGGTGAACGTGTACGCCTCGAGCACCGCGCGCACGGTGTTCGTCGGCAGCCCGAACCAGTCCGTCGTCGCACCCTGCTCGCGCTCGAAGTCGAGGGTGGACAGCGGCCCGTCGGCGCGGACGCGCGCGAGCACCTGCTCGGCAACCTCCGCGTTCTCGGCGAGTGTGCGCGCGGGGTTCCGACTGAGGGTCCCGCGAAACCACGGGAACTCGGCCGTCGGGACGAAGGAGAGCCCTTTGTTGTACGCCTCGAAGATCTCGCGGCGCTCGTAGAGATCATCGCACCAGGCGGGCTCGTAGCCCGCGACCCGCGCGTGCAGCACGAGGTCGTGGCTCCTGCCCGCGACCGCGATCGGGTCGAACTGGACCGAGCCGAGCCGGCGGACGACCTCGAGCACCGCTTCCGGCCCGCCCTCGAGCGAGCGCGCGGGCGAGAGGAGCTGGCGGGCGACGAGGAAGCGGCGCGCGGCCTCGGCGGAGACCCTCACGGCGCGGGACGCTACCTGGCCCTTGCGCCCTCCCGAGGTGCGCCCCGCTTCTGGCGAGCCTCCAGCCATGCCGACCGTTCGACTCGAAGCCTCCCATGTTTCGCCGGGCAGGCATCGAGGAAGGTCGTGAGTGTCGACGCGTGACCGCAGGGAGGTGACGAGCGATGGCCGATGGACAGGTCAGCGTCCGGTACATGGTCGACGACGTGAGCCAGGCACGCGGGTTCTACACCGAGCACTTCGGCTTCGAGGCGGGCCACGACGCCTTGCCGGCGTTCGCCGAGGTGCTCCGGGGCAACCTGCGGCTGCTCCTGGCAGGCCCGCAGAGCTCGGCCGGGCGGCCCATGCCCGACGGCCGGAAGCCGGGGCCGGGAGGCTGGAACCGCATCCACCTCGTCGTCGACGACATCGATGCGGAGGTCGAGCGGCTCCGCCGCGCGGGCGTCAGCTTCCGCAACGACGTCGTCAGCGGGCCCGGCGGTCGCCAGATCCTCGTCGACGATCCTTCGGGGAACCCGATCGAGATCTTCCAGCCCGCGAGGTAGCGCCGCCGGAGCGCCGTGACGCTGGGCCCGGTGTCAGCTCACCGCCTTCTTCACGAGTGACGCGATCTTCGCCTCCTCGGCGTCGGTCAGCTCCGTCAGCGCGAAGGAGGTCGGCCACATCGCCCCGCTGTCGAGCTTCGCATTGTCGTTGAAGCCGAACGTCGCGTAGCGCGACTTGAACTTGTCGGCGCTCTGGAAGTAGCACAGGACCTTGCCGTCCAGGGCGTACGCGGGCATCCCGTACCACGTCTTGGGATCCAGCGCCGGGGCGCTCGCCTTGACGATCGTGTGGATCCGCTCGGCGATGGCGCGATCCGCTTTCGGCATCTCGGCGATCTTGGCGAGCACCTCCTTCTCCCACTCCGCCTTGTTCTTCGATGCCTTCAGCTCTCGCGCGCGCTCCTTCATCGCGGCTCGCTCGGCCGCCGAGAACGTCGTGTCCTTCTTCGCGGTCTTCCTCTCAGCCATTGCGACGCACCTCCGTAGTCAGACGTCCGAGCACGGAGTCGACGCGCTCGAAGCCCGCCTTCGCGCCTTCCTCCACCCCGTACTGCATCGTCGTGTCGCGCTCCTCCATCGTCGCGAAGCGCATCGTCTGTATCAGCCGCGTCCGCCTGCCGAGGTCCTCGAACTCGAGCGTCTGCAGGTGATTCTGGAAGGTCTGTACGAGGCGCGCGGGCGCCTCGACCTCGCGGAACTCGCCCTCGACCGCGCCGAAGGCGGTCCGGAACCGGTACGTGCCGCCGGGACGGACGTCCATCTCCTCGACGACGGTACCGTCTCCCCACCACTCGGGGATCAGCTCCGGGTCCGTCCAGACGGAGAAGACGTGCTCTCGCGGCGCGTCGAAGACCCGCTCGACGCGGATCTCGAGCTCGTTCGGGGTGGTGACGGTCGTGGTGCTCATCGTGCTCCTTTCGTCCGTTCGACGACCTGCGCGAAGCGGTCGAGTCGCTGCAGCCAGGTGCTGATGCCCTCGAAGGCGTACGGGGCGAGCATGCACCGGCGGACGCGGCCGACCTTCTCCGTCGTGACGAGCTCCGCCTCCTCGAGCAACCGGACGTGCTTCTTCATCCCGGTCAACGACATGCCGAACGGCTCGGCCAGCTCGCTGATCGTCGCGCTGCCGGCGCCGAGCCGTTCGAGGACGGCGCGTCGGGTCGGGTCGGCAAGCGCGGCGAACGCGCGGTCGACCGTCGTCGAATACTGAACCATAAGGTTCACTATAGCGGACCGTCGGCGAGGCTGGCCGACGGTGCTAGCGGCGAGGGAGCACGGTCAGGACGCGAACGATGTAGTCCCGGAACTCGGCCATGAAGTTCGCCAGGAACGCTGTCGTCGACTCGTCTGTCACCACGCCGTCGCCGGGGAACAGCTCCGGCGTGTAGCGGATGTAGGCCTCCGGCGCGGTCATCTGCCGCGCGTTGCAGAAGCTCAGCACGCCGCGCAGGCTCTGCTGCGCGAGCGCCGTGCCGATGGACCCGGTGGAGGCGCCGATCACGGCGGCCGGCACCTGGTCGAACGCGTTCTCGCCCCAGGGCCGAGACGCCCAGTCGATCGCGTTCTTCAGCGCACCCGGGATCGAGCGGTTGTACTCGGGAGTCACGAAGAGGACTGCGTCCGAGCGGCGGATCGCGTCCTTCAGGGTCACGGCCTCTGGCGGGTAGTTGCCGTCGAAGTCCGCGCTGTAGAGCGGCAGGTCGCCGATCGCGATCTCGTGGAACTGGAGATCATCCGGTGCGAGGCGAAGGAGCACTCGCGACAGCTCCCGGTTGATCGACCTCGAAGAGAGGCTTCCGACGAAGTAGCCGACCCGGTATGTCGTCACGTGAGCTCTCGGTCTCGCTCTCCACGCCGACGGCGGACCCTCCCCCGGCGCCAGCTATCGATACCCGCCGCCCGTCACGAGGAAACGACTCGGCGAGTCGGCCTGCTGCGCGACCGCTCAGGTTCAGGCGTCGTCCGTCTCGGTCCCCGGCGGCCCGGCCAGGACGGTGGGGACGTACTCGAGCAGCTGCAGCTGACCGTCGAAGGTGCGGCTGCTCAGCATGTCGAGGGAGACGTCGGGATACCCGTCGTAGATCCGGTCGCGGCCGGTCTTCCCGGTGATGACGGGGAAGACGACCACGCGGTACCGATCCACGAGCCCCGCCTGCAGGAGGGAGCGGCACAGCGTGAGGCTGCCAAGGGTGCGCATCGAATCGCCGCCGTCGTCCTTCAGCTCGCGCACGGCCGCGACGGCGTCCCCGCTGACGAGTCGGCTGTTCGGCCACTCGAGCTCCGTCAAGGTGCTCGA
>DASSCD010000112.1:0-11821 GCA_035698005.1 Gaiellaceae bacterium
AGTGGGCGGGGACGACGTTCCGTCTGATCGACACCGGCGGCGTCGACCGCGCGGACAGGGGGCCGTTCGGGCCGCAGATCGCCGCGCAGGCGCGCGAGGCGGTCGAGGAGGCGGACGTCGTCGTCCTCGTCGTCGACGCGAGAGTCGGCATCACGCCGGGCGACGAGGAGCTCGCCGAGATCCTGCGCCGCTCGCGCCGCGACGTCCTCGTCGTCGCGAACAAGCTCGACGACCCTCGTCGCGACGCCGAGGCCCTCGACTTCCACCGGCTCGGGCTCGGCGACCCGATCCCGGTCTCCGCGCTGCACGGGCACGGCACCGGCGACCTTCTCGACGAGATCGTGAGCCGCCTCCCCGGAAGCGGCGAGCGGCCCGTCGGCGAGGAGGCGATCCGCGTCGCGATCCTCGGCCGCCCGAACGTCGGCAAGTCCTCGCTCCTGAACGCCCTCGTCGGGCGAGAGCGGGTCATCGTGTCCGAGGTCCCGGGCACCACGCGGGACGCCATCGACACCGTGCTGCGCCGCGGAGAGACGACCCTCGTCCTCGTCGACACGGCCGGGCTACGCCGGAAGCGGAGGCAGCGTCAGGGGATCGAGTACTACTCGGAGCTGCGGGCGCTGGAGGCAGCGGAGCGCGCGGACGTCGCGCTCGTGCTCGTGGACGCGAGCGAAGGGATCGTCGAGCAGGACCTGGCCGTCGCGGACGTGGCTCGCAAAGCCGGCTGCGCGACGATCGTCGTGCTCTCGAAGTGGGACATCTCCGAGATCGGGATCGAGGACGCCCGGCCGCAGATCGCCACCCGGTTGCGCCAGCGGCCACCGGTGATCGCGATCTCGACGAAGACCGGACGCGGCCTCGAGCGACTGCTCGACCTCGTCGAGGACGTCTTCACCCGCTACGCGTCGCGGATCCCGACCGCCGAGCTGAACCGTGCGCTCCAGGAGCTCCGCGAGCAGCGGCAGCCGCCGGCTCGTCGCGGCCGGCGGCTCAACCTCCTGTACGGGACGCAGGTGAGCTCGCGTCCGGCGCGGTTCCGGATCTTCGTCTCCGACCGCGGCCTCGTCACGCGCGACTACGCGTACTGGGTCGAGAACGAGCTTCGCCGACGCTTTAGGCTCGAGGGCGTGCCCGTCTCGATCGACTTCGTGACCTCGGAATGAGGGTCGTGGTCGTGGGCGCGGGGTCGTGGGGCTCCGGGTTCGCGTGCCTGCTGCGCGACCGCGGGCACGAGGTCGTGCTCGCCGCGCGCGACCCCGAGCAGGCGGCCGCGATCCGCACGACCCGGCGCAACCCCCGCTACGTCCGCGAGGCCGACCTCACCGGCATCGACGCCATGACGGTCGCGGAGGCGCCGATCGCGGAGGCGGAGCTCGTCGTCGTCGCGGTGCCGAGCGCCGTGTTCGGCGAGGTCGTCGGCGCGCTCCCGGGGGAGGCGCCGATCCTGAGCCTCACGAAGGGCCTCGATCCCGCCGCGGGAGAGCGCCCCTCGACGCTCGTCCGGGGCCGGCCGGTGGCGGTCCTCTCGGGGCCGAACATCGCCGAGGAGATCGTGCGCGGCCTCCCCGCAGCGGCCGTCGTCGCGAGCGCCGACCTCGAGCTCGCCGTGCTCCTCCAGGTCGCGATCAACTCGCCGATCTTCCGCGTGTACGTCAATGAGGACATCGTCGGTGTGGAGCTCTGCGCGGCCGCGAAGAACGTCATTGCGCTCGCTGCCGGGGGCGCCGACGGCCTTCGCCTCGGGGACAATGCAAAGGCGGCGCTCGTGTCGCGCGGCCTCGCCGAGATGCGCCGGCTGGCGGACGCGGCCGGCGCCCGGCCCGACACCTTCGCCGGGCTCGCGGGCATGGGCGACCTCATCGTCACCTGCTGGTCGCCCTCCGGCCGCAACCGCCGCGCGGGTGAGCTGATCGCGCAGGGGGCGACGGCCGCGGAGGCGGTCTCCGAGATCGGGATGGTCGTCGAGGGGCTCACGACGGCGCCAGTCCTCCGTGACCTCTCGCACCGGCTCGGCATCGAGCTCCCCATCAGCGAAGGGGTCTGTGCGGTCCTCGAGGGCGTGCTCATCTCCGACCTCGTCGTCCAGCTCATGTCCCGGGCCCCGACGACCGAGTGACGGCCGACAGGCGTAGGTAGCCTTCCGAGGCGATGGCGGCGCGCTCGTTCTCCTTCACGTCCGAGTCGGTCACCGAGGGCCACCCGGACAAGATCGCGGACGCGATCTCCGACTCCGTGCTCGACGCGGTCCTCCGCGACGACCCGAACGGCCGCGTCGCCTGCGAGACCCTCGTCACCACCGGCCTCGTCGTCGTCGCGGGCGAGATCACGACGGACACCTACGTCGACATCCGCGCGATCGTGCGCGACCGGATCGCCGAGATCGGGTACACGCGCGCGAAGTACGGCTTCGACTTCGAAACCTGCGGCGTCGTCGTCGCGATCGACGAGCAGTCCGCGGACATCGCGCGCGGGGTGGACGAGTCGTTCGAGGCGCAGCACGGCGAGGCGGACCCGCTCGACCTGCTGGGCGCAGGCGACCAGGGGATGATGTTCGGGTACGCGAGCCGCGAGACCGAGGAGCTCATGCCGCTCCCCATCCTCCTCGCGCACCGGCTCACCAAGCGGCTCGCCGAGGTGCGGAAGGCGAACGTGCTCCCGTACCTGCGGCCGGACGGGAAGTCGCAGGTGACGGTCCGCTACGAGATCGACGAGCATGGGACCCAGCGCCCGGTCGAGATCGAGCGCGTGCTCATCTCGACCCAGCACCGGGACGGGCTCGACGTGGAGACGATGCTGAAGCCCGACCTGCTCGAGCACGTCGTGGAGCCGATCCTGCATGCCGACTTCCGCTCGCTCTTCGACCCCGCGAAGCTCGGGGCGAAGGACTTCCTGTACGTGAACCCGACCGGGAAGTTCGTGATCGGCGGCCCGATGGGCGACACGGGGCTCACCGGACGCAAGATCGTCGTCGACACCTACGGCGGCGCAGCGCCGCACGGCGGCGGCGCCTTCTCGGGCAAGGATCCGACGAAGGTCGACCGCTCGGCCGCCTATGCCGCCCGGTACGTGGCCAAGAACGTCGTCGCCGCGGGGCTCGCCGACCGCTGCCAGCTCCAGGTCGCCTACGCGATCGGCGTCGCGCACCCGATGAGCGTGAACGTCGAGTGCTTCGGTACCGAGAACGTGCCGCTCGCGACGATCGAGCGGCTCGTCTCCGAGCACTTCGACCTGCGGCCGGGCGCAATCATCCGCGACCTCGACCTCTCGCGCCCGATCTATGCGAAGACCGCGGCGTACGGGCACTTCGGGCGCGACGACCGGGACTTCACCTGGGAGCGCACGGACAAGGCCGATGCGCTCCGCGCCGCAGCCGGCCTCCTCGCCGAGACGCCGGCGTAGAACGACTTCAGCACGCCGAAGGCCCCGCAGGGCCTTCGGATGGAGGGTTCGGTGCTCCAGGGAGGGAGGACAACCTTCGCTCCACAGGAAAGCGCCCGCTCGTGAGAGCGGGCTGAGATCCGTCTAAGAGTTCCGTAAGAGACGCCAAGGGCCCGCCGAGCGGGCCCTCGGCGCACTCCCGGCGCCTTGTGACGAGCCCTACCTCGCCGGGAAGGTCTTCGCCGCGAGCCGTGCGGCAGCCTGCTCGAGCCGCTGGAGCAGGCGGTCGGCCCGTGCCTGGGTGATGCGCCCGGTCGCAACGGCCCTCGCGAGCCTCGCCTTCGCGGGGGCGACCATGGCGGCCTCGAGCGCCTCGACGCTCTTCCCCTGCGCCGCGGCGAGCGCCGCGAGCGACGTCCCCGGCAGCTCCGCCCGGAGCTCTCTCGGGCTCACGGCGAGGAACCGCGCAGCCGAGCGCAGCATCCTGCCCTTCGCGAGCAGGGCGTGGACGGCGAGTGGGCGGCACACGGCGCCCTGCGCGATCCGCGCCTTCAGACGAGCTGCGCGCGCGGCGGAGATGCGCCCGTTCGCGAGCGCCGCGTCGACGCGTGCTGTCATCTTCGCCTGGAGCTCCGCGACGGTGATGCCGCGCTTCTCGGCGATCTTCGCCAGGCGCGCCTCGCACCTCGCGGCGTTGCTCCCGTCGCCCTGTGCCGCGACCGCGGTCCCGCCTCCGACGAGCAGCGCTGCACCGCCGGCGAGGGCTGCGAGCGCGTTGCGATTCAACCTCATGCTTCCCGTTCTCCTTTCGTCTCCCCCGATGGCGGCCACATCGTCCCACCGGCAGGTGAGGACGGGGCAAGGGTCGTTTGAGGGTTCCGTAAAGGCCCGGAGCTACGCGGCGGCGCGGACGTAGATGCCGTCCGCGGCCTTCTCCGTGATCGGCCGCTCGGCGCCGTCGAGCAGGATCGTGAGCTGACCCGCCGCGGGCTGGGCCTTGCGGACCGTGACCGGCGCCCCGGGCACGAGGCCCTCGTCGTAGAACCAGTGCAGGAGGTCGCCGTCGTGCTCGGCCAGCCGGACGATCTCGGCGTCCCGGCCGGGGGCGAGCTCCGCGAGCGGAAGGAGCTCCGCGTTCTCCTGCTGCTCGAACTCCGGGTCGACGGGCCACCCGTGCGGGCACCGGTCGGGACGGTCGAGGCGCACGTTGATCCGCTCGATCATGTCGTCGGTGAACGTGTCCCCGAGCTCGTCGGCGTGGACGTGCGACTCGGCGGCGGTGTAGCCCATGAAGTCGGTGAGGAAGCGCTCGATGAGACGGTGCTTGCGGACGACGCGCTTCGCGCGCTCGGCGCCTTCCGGCGTCAGGATCGCCTCCTTCTGCTCGCCGCGCTCGACCAGACCGTCCGCCTCGAGGCGCTTCAGCATCTCGCCGGCCGAAGCGCGCGAGACGCCGAGCATCTCGGCGACGCGCGAGGCGATCGCGGTCGCGCCGGTCGCCGGCCGATACTCGCCGATCGGGAAGGCGAGGAAGTAGATCGTCTCCAGGTACTCGTCGACCGAGTGGCCGTGCGGCTGTGCCACGTGCGCCTCCTGTTCGACCGCGTCGAAGCGCGATCACTATAGTCCCTCACCGTCGCTGTAAGGCATGCCTTACACGTTGGCCAGGCGAGAGGAGGAGCGATGGGTGCGGGCGTGGTGGTGCTGCGCGAGGGCTTCGAGGCCTCGCTCGTGGTCGGAATCGTCCTCGCCTTCCTCGATCGCACCGGGCGCCGTGACGCGTTCGTCGCGGTCTGGATCGGGGTCGCGGCCGCGCTCGCGCTGAGCCTGCTCGTCGGAGCGGCGCTCTTCGCCGTCGGCGCGGAGCTCGAGGGGCGCTCGGAGGCGGGCTTCGAGGGCGTCGTGATGCTCGTCGCGGCCGGCCTCCTGACCTGGATGATCTTCTGGATGCGCGGCCGCGCTCGCTCGCTGCGCCGGGAGATCGAGGGCCGCGCGCAGGCCGCCCTCGACGCCGGCTCGGCGCTCGGGATCGCCCTCGTCGTCTTCGTCGGCGTCGCCCGCGAGGGTGTCGAGACGGCGCTCTTCCTGTTCAGCTCCTTCGAGGGCTCGAGCGGAGTGCTCTCGATCGCCGCCGCGATCGTCGGCGGGATCGCCGCTGTGGCTCTCGGCTATCTCTTCTACCGCGGCTCGCACCGGCTCGACCTGAAGAGGTTCTTCACGGCGACGAGCGCGTTGCTCCTCCTCTTCGCCGGCTACCTGCTCGCGAGCGGCCTCCACGAGCTCGCCGAGGCTGGCGTCCTGCCCGAGAGCGAGGCCCTGCTCGTGATCGCATTCGCGGGGCTCGCCGTTCCGACCCTGTACGCGTTCTTCCGCCGGCCAGGGCTCGCGACCTAACCGGACGCGCCAGACTCGAACCTCCGCTCGGAGGACACGAGGTAGAGGACCGGCGCGGAGACCACGATGAGCACGAGGGCGGGCACCGCGGCGCGCGAATAGGCGCCGACCTGGGTGAGCCCCCAAATCTCGGTCGCGAGCGTGTCGAAGCCGATCGGCCGGAGAAGGAGCGTCGCCGGCAGCTCCTTCATCGCGGACAGGAAGACGAGCGCGGCGCCGGCGAGGAACCCCGGGCGGACGAGGGGCACCGTGACGACCGCGAGCGCCTTCAGCGGTCCCAGGCCGAGGCTCCGAGCGACCTCCTCCTGGCGCGGGCTCACGGTCTCGAGTGCGGACTCGACCCCCGAGAGGCCCTGCGGGAAGAAGCGCACGACGTACGCGAAGACGAGCAGTGCGAGCGTCTGGTAGAGCGGTGACGCCCAGCGGGCGGCGAAGAACACGAGCGAGAGCGCGATCACGAGCCCGGGGAGCGCGTTCCCCGCGTATGAGAGCCGTTCCAGGACGCGTCCCGCCCCGGACGGGTAGCGGAGCGCGAGGATCGCGACGGGGAGCGCGGCGAGGACGGCCGCGCCCGCGGCGAGCCCCGAGGAGACGAGGGAGTGGAGGGCCTCCGACCACGGCAGGCCGAGCTCGCGCTCGTTCGCGATCCCGCGGCTGAGCCAGTACCCGAGCACCGCGGTCGGGAGGACGAGGAAGACGCCGACGACGGCCGAGCAGAAGGCGAGGGCCGGCGCCCGCCACCGGCCGAGGCGCACGACGGGCTGCAGGCGGCGTGTCCCAGGGCCCGACCGGTAGAGCCGCCCGCGCTGGCGGAGCCGGTACTCGACGACGAGCGCGACTCCGCTGAGCGCGACGAGCAGGAGCGCGAGCGTCGCGGCAGGGGCGCGGTCGAAGAGGCTCTTGTACTGGACGTAGATCGCCCGCGTCAGCGTGTCGTAGTTCATCAGCGAGACGACGCCGAAGTCCGAGAGCGTGTACAGCACGACGAGCAGCGCGCCGAGCCCGACTGCGGGGCGCAGCGCGGGTGCCGTCACCCGGACGAAGGTGCGCCGTCCGGAGCTGCCGAGCCCGCGCGCGGCCTCCTCGAGAGCGGGGTCGAGCGTGCGGAGCGCCGCCTGCGTCAGCAGGAAGACGTACGGGTAGGTGGCGAGCGTCAGCGCGAGGAGGGACCCCCAGTATCCCGTGATCTCGGGCGCGCGCTCGATCCCCAGTGCGTCCGCGAGGAGCCCGCGGTCGCCGAAGAAGCCGAGCAGGCAGAACGCCGCCACGTAGCTCGGGATCACGAGTGGCAGCGCCGCCGCCGTTGCCCAGGCGCGTCTCCCGGGGAGATCGGTGCGCGTGACGAGCCACGCGAGCGGCACCCCGACGAGCACCGAGGCCGAGACGACGCCGATCGCGAGCAGGAGCGTATTCCAGACGAGGCGCCAAGTCGTCGCCTCGCCGAGGATCTCGAGGAGCCTCCCGCCGCCCGCGACCCGTATGACGAGATACGCGAGCGGCAGCAGGAGCAGCGCGACGACGACGCCCGCCGCCAGGACGAGCGGGAGCGGGGCGCGCGTCCCCGCTCCACGGCTCATGTCAGGTAGCCGGTCTCTCGCAGCAGCTCGATCGTCGCCTCGTGCTCGGCGCCGAAGCTCGTCAGGTCGACGTCCGGCCCGTGCAGGGAGGCGAGCGGAGGCAGTCCCTCCTTCGCGTCGATGCCGGCGACGAGCGGGTACTCCGCCTCCTCCGCGTCGTCGACGTAGAACCGCTGGCCCTCCTCCGAGAGGAGGAACTCGACGAACCGCTCGGCGTCCGCCGACTGGCCCGAGCTCGAGAGCACGGCCGCGCCCGCGACGCTGACGAGTGCTCCCGGGTCGCCTTCCGCGAGGAAGTGGTTCGCGATCGGCGCGTCCGGCTGCTCCTCCCGGACGAGGTAGAGGTAGTAGTGGTTGACGAGGCCGAGGTCGATCGCGCCGGAGGCGGCAGCCTCCACGATCGGCGTGTTCTTCTCGTAGATCTTCGGGCGGAGGGCCTTCAGGTCGGTGAGCCACTGCCTCGTCGCGTCGTCGCCCTCGGACAGGCGCATCGCCGTGACGAACGCCTGGAACGAGGCGTTCGTCGGAGCGACGCCGATCTGGCCGTCCCACCGCTCGTCGAGGAGGTCCTGCACGGTGTCCGGGACCTCGTCCTCGTCGAGCGCGTCCGTGTTGTAGACGAGCACACGCGATCGGCCGGACGTGCCCGTCCAGCGCCCGTCGGCGTCACGGAAGCGGGCGTCGACGCGGTCGAGGATCTCGTCCGGCAGCACCTCCAGCTGGCTCTCGACGGCCCCGAGCGATCCGGGATCCTGCGCGAAGAAGACGTCGGCAGGGGAGTTGTCGCCCTCCTCGGCGATCGTCGCCGCGAGCTCGGCACTGTCGCCGTAGCGCACCTCGACGTCGACTCCGGTCTCCTCCTCGAACATCTCGAAGAGTGGGGCGACGAGTTCCTCCTCGCGGCCCGAGTAGACCGTCAGCGTGTCGTCGGAGCCGCCGCACCCCGCCGCGGTCGTGACTGCAGCGACGAGCGCTGCGACGACGGTGATCGACCTCATGCACGTCCCTCCTTGTAAGGACTTCCTTATCCGTAAAGCAAGGCAGACCTTACAAAGAATGCGATCACGATTGATCAGGTCACGTGAGGACGGGCACGCGGCCCTCGTGCAGGCGGATCGAGACTCGCGCCCCGAGCGGGACGACCTCGTTCGAGGGGCGCTGCGAGACGAGCTCGACGCCGTCGAAGCGCACCCGGTAGAAGACGTCGTGGCCGCGGAACTCGCGGGCGACGACCTCCGCCTCTCCGCTGGGATCACACTCGAGCTCGAGGAGCTCGGGGCGGACGAGGACGTTCGCCGACCCGTTGACGGCGGCGCCGTTCACCGGGAAGGCTCCGAGCGCCGTCTCGACGAGCCCGCTGACGACTCGGCCGGCGAGGACGTTTCCCGCTCCGACGAACTCGGCCGCCCAGCGTGAGACGGGCGCGAAGTAGAGCTCCTCGGACGTCCCCTCCTGCACGACGCGGCCGTCCCGCATGAGCGCAATCCGGTCGGCGAGCGAGAACGCCTCCTCGCGATCGTGGGTGACGAGGACGACGGTGACGCCGAGCGGTCGGACGATCTCCACGATTTCCGACCGCAGCGACTCGCGCAGGAAGGGGTCGACGTTCGACCAGGGCTCGTCGAGGAGGACGAGCTCCGGCGCCGGAGCGAGCGCGCGCGCGAGTGCGACGCGCTGCTGTTGCCCGCCCGAGAGCTCGTGCGGGTAGCGGCGCGCGACGCGCTCGAGGCCGACGATCTCGAGAAGCTCCGCGACCCGCCGGGGCCGCTCGCGCCGGGGGAGCCCGAAGCCGACGTTCTCGGTGACGGTCAGGTGCGGGAAGAGCGCGTAGTCCTGGAAGACCATCCCGACGCGCCTGCGCTCCGGCGGGACCCAGCATCCCGGCCCGGACACGGGGCGCTCGTCGATCTCCACGGTGCCCGCGTCCGGCCGCTCGAAGCCCGCGACCAGGCGCAGCAACGTCGTCTTGCCGCAGCCGGAGGGGCCGAGGAGCGCGACGACCTCGCCGCCCTCGACGCAGAACGATGCCGCATCGACGGCCACGACGCCGCCGAAGCGCTTCGTGACGCCGTCGAGCCGGATCATGGAGCACGCCATGTAAGGAGAACCTTACACCGGTTCCCGCCCGATCCACGTCCGAGGCGCGCGGCCCGGCGTTCGCCGGGAAGGCGGCTACGCTCGCCGTCGTGACCCTCGCCGAGGTGTACCCACTCGTGACCGCCCGCGCGCTGGCGCGACCGTTCACGTATGAGGTCGACGAGGGCGTCTCGCGCGGGGCCGTGGTCTCCGTCGGGCTCGGCGGGCGGCGACTGCGCGGGGTCGTCGTCGAGACCGGTGTCGCGGCGCCGAAGGGAGTCGACGTCGCGCCCGCCGGCGACGTCGTCGACCGCATCCCCCCGGCGCTCGTGGACCTCGCGCTCTGGCTCGCCGACTACTACGGGTCGACGCCCTCCCGGGCGCTGGCGCTCGTGGCCCCACAGGCCCGAGCGCGGCGCGGGGAGCGGCGGACACCCGCGCTTCGAGACGGCCTCGCAGGGGAGCCCGAGCCCGAGGAGCTGACAGACGCGCAGCGGGCCGCGGTCGAGCACATCGTCGGCGCGCTCGACGCCGGCGGCGGTCACGTCCTCCTACACGGCCCGACAGGCAGCGGCAAGACGGAGGTCTATCTCCAGGCCTGCGCGGCGGTCCTCGAGCGTGGCCTTGGGGCGATCGTGCTCGTGCCGGAGATCGCGCTCACGCCCCAGACGCTCGGCCGCTTCACGGCCCGCTTCGGCGAGCGCGTCGCCGTCTTGCACTCGGCGCTGACCGAGGCGGAGCGGCGCGACGAGCGCGAGCGCATCGCGGCCGGGGAAGCGCGCATCGTGGTCGGCGCGCGCTCCGCCGTGTTCGCGCCGGTTGCGGAGCTCGGGCTCGTCGTCGTCGACGAGGAGCACGACACGGCCTTCAAGCAGGAGTCGGACCCCCGCTACGACGCCCGCACGGTGGCGGCGAAGCGGGCGGTCCTCGAGGGCGCGGTCGCCGTGTACGGGAGCGCGACCCCGCGCGCCGAGAGCTGGGCGCGCCTCGGGCGCGTCGATCTTCCCGTCCGGATCGGGGCGCCGATGCCCACGGTGCGCACGATCGACCTCCGGCGCGAGGCCGGCTATCCGCTGTCCGCTCCGCTCCTCGCCGAGCTCGCGGCACTCGAGGAGCGTGGAGGCCGCGCGATCCTCCTCCTCAATCGGCGGGGCGTCTCCGGCGCGATCCACTGCCGCGCGTGCGGCGCCTCACGACGGTGCCGCAGCTGCGACGTCGCGCTGACCCTGCACCGCGACGAACGGCTCCACTGCCACCACTGCGGCTACTCGGAGGCGCTGCCCGAGAGCTGTCCCGAGTGCGGCTCCGTCGAGCTCGCGCGCATCGGTGCCGGCACCCAGCGGCTCGAGGGCGAGCTCGAGAAGCGCGTGCCCGGGCTCGAGCGGATCCGTCTCGACGCAGACACTGCGGCCAAGCCCGGGGCTCTGCGCGCGGCGCTCGAGCGTTTCGCCGCCTCGAGAGCGGCGGCGTTGATCGGGACGCAGATGGTTGCCAAGGGCCACCACTTCCCCGGTGTCGCCGTCGCCGCAGTCGTGGACGCCGACGCGGGCCTCGCGTTCCCGGACTTCCGCGCGGAGGAGCGGACCTTCCAGCTCGTCACGCAGCTCGCGGGGAGGAGCGGTCGCGACGCGCCGGGCAAGGTGCTCGTGCAGACCTTCCAGCCCGATGCGACTCCGTTCACGTATGCGGCCCGGCACGACGTCGCCGGGTTTCTCGCCCTGGAGCTGGACCGGCGCGAGGAGCTCGGATACCCGCCGTTCCGACATCTCGTCTCCGTCGTCGTCTCCGGGCCCGAGCCCCCGGCTCCGCTGCGCGCGCTCGCCGAGCTCCGCGAGGCACTGCGCCTGCCCGACGTGCAGCTGCTCGGGCCGGCTCCGCTCCTGCGCCTCCGCGGCCGGCACCGGGCGCAGCTCGTCGCGAAGACGAGCTCACCGCGCGCGTTCGCCAGCCGTGCGGCGGCGCTGCTCTCGGCCGCAGCGCCCGCGATGCGCCGTGACGGCCTGGCTGCGGTCGTCGACGTCGACCCGCAGTCGCTCTAGCCGCCCGCCTCCACGAAGGGCACCGGCACCCTCGTCTACACTCGCCGCGCGATGCACGACGACCACGACCACGCCCACGAGCACGACCACAGCGACGTCGAGCGCGAGGAGCGCGAGCTCGAGCGCGAAGCGCGACGGTTGATCGCGCTCTCGCGAATCCGGCAGTACGGCGATCCCGCGCTGCGGATGAAGGCGCGCGAGGTCGAGGAGGTCGACGAGGACCTGCGCCGCCTCGCCGGGCGCATGACGGATCTCATGCACGAGGCCCAGGGCGTGGGCCTCGCGGCGACCCAGGTCGGGGTCCTGCGCCGCCTTTTCGTCTTCGTCGACGAAGGAGTGGACCGGGTGCTCGTCAATCCC
>DASSCD010000113.1:0-7868 GCA_035698005.1 Gaiellaceae bacterium
ATCCGGCCCTCCCGCGCTGTGCGGATCGACCCCGAGCGCCGCGTGTACCTCGGGGTGCTCGTCGGCGATCGCGAGCGCAGCGCGGCACGAGTCGATGCCCGTCCCGATCGTGACGATCCGGGTGACGCCTGCAGCCCGTGCTCGCTCGACGAGGACGCCCGCCGGCTCGTCGCACGCGTCGAGGTGCGCGTGCGAGTCGGTCACGTGGCCGCGGCCGCTTCCATGCGCGCCAGCTCGTCCGCCACGACGCGCTCGGCGTCGAGCTTCGTGAAGAGCGGCGACGGCTCCCGGAGCGTCTGCCCGGGCGGGAGCGCGCCCGGCTCCCAGCTGCCGACCCAGCCCTCGTAGTCGCCCGTGAGGACAACGTGCTCGGCGCCGTCCTCGCGAACCGTACGCTCCTCGAGGGGCCCGGCGATGAGGCCGTCGTATCCGAGCAGCTCGTGCAGGCGCTGTGAGGAGAAGGGGAGAAACGGGGTGAAGAGCACCTTCAGGTCGTCGATCGCGCGCAGCGCGACGTATAGGACCGTGCCCGCCCGCCCGCGATCCGGTTCCAGCAGGGCCCACGGCTTCTGCTCGGCGACGTACTGGTTCCCGAGCCCGGCCAGCCGCATCACCTCCTGTAGAGCGCTCTTGAAGCGGGCCGCCTCGATGAGCGCGCCAACCGAGTCGAACGCGCGCTCGATCTCGCCTAGGAGGGCCTCGTCGGCGTCGACGAGCGGGCCCGGCTCCGGCACCGCGCCGAAGTGCTTGTACGCGCTCTGCAGCGTCCGGTTGACGAGGTTCCCCCACGTCGCGACCAGCTCGTCGTTCGTGCGCCGGACGAACTCGGTCCACGTGAAGTCGGTGTCCTGCGTCTCGGGGCCCGCGATCGACAGGAAGAAACGGAGGGCGTCGGGCTCGTACCTGCTCAGGAAGTCGCGTACGAGGATCTCGACCCCGCGGCTCGCGCTGAACTTCCTCCCCTCCATCGTCAGGAACTCGCTCGACACGATGTTGTCGGGAAGCTCCAGGTCCCCGCGCCCCGCGCCGTACACGCCGTCGTCGCCGTACCCGAGCAGCATGCTCGGCCAGATCACCGTGTGGAAGACGATGTTGTCCTTCCCCATGAAGTAGTAGTGCTCGGCCTCCGGGCTCTGCCACCACTCGCGCCACGCGTCCGGCGTCCCCCGGTTCGCCGCCCACTCGACCGAGGCCGAGAGGTAGCCGACGACCGCGTCGACCCACACGTAGATCCGCTTGTCCTCGAGCTCCTCGTACCCCGGCACGGGAATGGGGACTCCCCAGTCGAGGTCGCGCGTGACGGCCCGCGGCTTGACGTCGCGCACGAAGTTCAGCGAGAACGCCCGGACGTTCGGCCGCCAGTCCTCGCGCGACCCGATCCACTCCAGCAGCTGGTCCTTGAACGCCGGGAGATCGAGGAACAAGTGCTTCGTCGTCTCGAAGACCGGCGGCTCGCCGTCGATCCGCGAACGCGGGACGATGAGGTCGACGGGGTCGAGCTGGTTCCCGCAGTTGTCGCACTGATCGCCGCGCGCGCTCTCGTACCCGCAGATCGGGCACGTGCCCTCGATGTACCGATCGGGGAGCGTGTGCCCAGTGGAGGCGGAGAACGCGCCGAGCGTCTCCTGCTCCAGGATGTACCCCTTCTCGTACAACGTCCGGACGATGTCCTGGACGACGTCGTAGTGGTTCGCCGTCGTGGTCCGGGTGAAGAGGTCGTACGACAGGCCGAGATCCCGCAGGTCTTCCCGGATGAGACCGTTGAAGCGGTCCGCGGTCTCACGCGGCGACTCCCCCGCGGCGTCGGCCGCGACCATGACCGGCGTGCCGTGCTCGTCCGTCCCGCTGACCATGAGGACGTCGTTCCCACGCAGTCGGTGATAGCGGGCGAATGCGTCTGACGGGACGCCGAACCCCGCGACATGGCCGATGTGTCGCAGTCCGCTCGCATACGGCCATGCGACTGCCACGAGGATCTTCCTGGGCTTCTCCGTCCGGCTCACGGGCGCGAATGATAGGGAGTCGCTCCCAGCGCTCCAGGCCCCGAGCGACGGCGGCGAGCGCGAGGAGCGACAGGCCGAGGAGCGCCGCAGCGAGGGGCGCCCTCGAGGTGACGCCTCGGCGAGCGCTGACCTCGGAGCGCAATAGCGTCGAACCGGTGAGCGAGTCGGCCGGCGACACGGCGGACGTCGAGGAGGAGGCGCGCACCGTGCTTGGTCGCGTCGCGCGTGGGCTGGGACGCCCTGGGGAGGAGCCGGAGCCGAGGCGCGCACCGCGCGTCATCGCCTCAGGGGTCGTCCTCGCGCCGGAGCGGACCGAGACCGACGCACGGCCCGTCTCGGCTGCCCCGCCGCGGCCGGGAGGTATCACACGTTGCGTCGGCGCCGCGTCGGTCGGGCTCGCGCCGCGAGCTTCGGCCCGGCCACCCGCTGCCGCGGCCCGCGGCGGGCCGGCGCCGTCGGCGGCCTCGCTCGCGACGGGAGCGACCGGTGGAGCGGCCGGGGGGGCATGGGCAGGCACGCTCGCCGTCGGCGAACTGGGTACCGACGGGCTTTGAGACTCCGGCAGGGCGGGTGCGGGCGCCGGTGCGGGGGCGGGCGCCGGGGCAGGCGCCGGCGCGGGGCTCGGAGCCGGAGCCGGAGTCGGCGCGGGCGCGGGCGCGGGCGCAGGAGTCGGCGCAGGCGGCGACGCGGGTGCCGGCGGCACCGCCAGCGGGGGTGCCGCACGGGCCGGCAGCAGCGCGGCGGGGTCGACGTACGCGTCGCCGTCGCCACGCCGGATGCCGAGGTGGACGTACGGCGCGTCGTGCTCGGGGTCGCCCGACGTCCCTGCGGCCGCGATCGCCGCCCCCTCCGCCACGACGTCCCCGCGCCGTACCACCAGCGGGCCGAGATGCGTCAGCGAGGCCTTGTGCCCGTCGCCCGTCGTGATGGTCACGGTGAGCCCGTGCACGGGCACCGTCCCGGCGAAGGTGACCTCGCCCGGCGCGGGAGCGCGCGCTCCCGTCGCATCTCCGAGCGCGATGTCGACGCCGCGGTGCTGCCCGCCCGCGTACGGGTTGTCGCCGAGCGAGAACGCGCGGAGGACCGGGCCGTCCGCCGGCCAGCTCCAGGCTGCGGCATCGGGCGCTCCCACCAGCGCCCAAGAGAGCACGGATACCGCGAGGAGCGCTTTCGTTGTCGGTGAGGCGAACATCGTCCGACCGTAGCTTCCGGGGAGCGCGGGTCGCAACGCGCTTGTCGAAGTTGTTACAGAGAGCGCCGGTAGAGCTCGTTCCTCGACGCGCCGGTGAGACGGGCGACGAGGTCGACGGCGGGCCGTCGGGACATCCCGGCCGAGACGAGCTCGCCCACGGCGGCGAGCGCCTCGTCGAGCTCGAGTACCTCTTCGACCGCCCACGAGCCGAGCACGACGGTGATCTCGCCGCGTGGAGGCTCCTCGAAGTGCCGTGCCAGCTCCTCCAGCGACCCACGGACGATTTCCTCGAAGCGCTTCGTCAGCTCGCGGCAGACAGCGGCGTCGCGATCGGGCATCTCGCCCGCCAGCGCCGCGAGAGAGCGCGGCAAACGACGCGGGGACTCGAACGCCACCACCGGGGAGGGCCAAGCGGCGAGCTCGCGAGCGAGTGCGCGCAGCTCCGCGTCCCTGCGCGGCAGGTAGCCGACGAACTGGTACCGGTCGGCGACGAGACCGCTCGCGACGAGTGCGGTCTCGACCGCCGAGGGCCCCGGCAGCACCGTCGTCGGCAAGCCGGCGGCGAGCGACGCGACGAGCAGGCGCGCCCCCGGGTCGTTCACGCCGGGCAGGCCCGCGTCCGAGACGAGCGAGATCCGCTCGTCGCCGGCGAGGCGCTCGAGGACCTCGGCGGTGCGCGCGGCCTCGTTGTGGCGATGGAAGCTCGCGAGCCTGGCCTCGATTCCGTGCCGGTCGAGGAGGACGCGCGTCCGCCTCGTGTCCTCGCACAGCACGAGGTCCGCCGCGCGGAGCTCGTCCAGGACGCGAAGCGTGACGTCTGCGAGGTTGCCGATCGGCGTCGCGCAGACCGCGAGCGGCATCAGCGCGCCCCGTCGAGCGCCTCGAACGCGACGAGCGCTGCGCCGACGAGGCCGGCGCCGGCGCCGAGCGCGGCCGGGACGACGCGGAGGGTCGCGTCCACCGGGGCGAGAGCCTCGCGGCGCGCGGCCTCCTGCGCCGGCCCGAGGACGAGCTCACCTGCGGCCTCGCCGAACCCGCCTCCGACCACCACGAGCTCCGGATCGAGGACGTTCGCGAGCGAGCCGATGGCCGCGCCGAGGAAGCGACCGATCTCGGCAAGTCGATCGACCGCGGCCGCGTCACCGGCGCGAGCGCGCTCGACGAGCACGTGGGCGTTTGCCTCCGGCCCGTACAGCTCGCGCGCGACGGCGTCCGCCGCAGTGCCCGAGGCAAGCGCCTCCAGGTGCCCCCGCCCGTGGCAGCTCCCGGGGCACGGAGGCCCGCACGCCTGCACGACCACGTGACCGATCTCGGCCCATCCCCGGTACAGGTGGTCGTCGAGGACGATCCCTCCGCCGACCCCGGTCCCGAGCGTGAGCACGAGGAGGTTGGACGTGCCCTTCCCGGCTCCGAGCCGCCACTCGGCGAGCGCGGCGGCGTTCGCGTCGTTCTCGACCCCGGCGGGCAGGCCGAACGTCTCCGTCGCATGCGCGGCGAGGTCGAAGTCGTCGAAGGGGAGGTTCGTCGCGCGCAGGACGCGGCCCGTGCCGCGGGCCAGGTTCGCGGGCACGCCGTAGCCGACCGCCACGACGCCGTCGTCGAGCAGTCCCGCGACCGACGAGTCGAGCGCCGCGAGGACGTCCTCCTCCGACGCCGAGGGACTCACGACCTCGTTGCTGCGAGCGACGTTCCCGTCCCTGTCGACGACGCCGGCGAGGATCTTCGTCCCGCCGACGTCGACTCCGATGACGAGGGGTGCGGCCACGGGCGCGGGCTACCATAGCGGGCCGGATGGCCGCCGGAGACAAGCCGTATCGGCTGTATCGCGGCGGCCGCGTCAAGGGCAAGGTCCCGGTCGCGCCTCGCACGCGACCCGCGGCGAGGCCGGCGGACGAGCGAGGCGCGCGTCCGCCGCGACGGCGCCGCATCCTCCTGTGGACCGGGCTCGCGCTCGGCGCGCTCGTCCTACTCGCGCTCGTCTGGGGGGTCCTCGGCTACCGCTCGTTCGCGGACGGGGTCGAACAGGCGAACGAACGTCTGCCCCGCCGCGCGACCGCCGCGCTCGCGCGCCACGACGGCTCGCTGCTCTCGGACCCGGCGACGATCCTCGTCATCGGGACGGACGGAGGGAAGGCGCCGGGTCGCGGCGACGCGAAGCGCTCCGACTCGCTGCTCCTCCTCCGCACCGACCCCGGCACGCACCGGCTCGCGTACCTCTCGATCCCCCGCGATCTCCGCGTCGAGATCCCCGGCTACGGGACCTCGAAGATCAACGCCGCGAACCAGTTCGGGGGCCCGGCGCTGACGATCCGGACCGTGCGGCAGCTCACCGGCCTGCCGGTGCACCACGTCGTCGTCGTCGACTTCGACGGCTTTCGCGAGCTCATCGACGCGCTCGGCGGGATCGAGGTGAACGTCCCCAGGCCGATCCTCTCCAACAGGTTCGACTGCCCGTACAAGCCGGCCCGCTGCCGGGAGTGGGAGGGCTGGCGGTTCGCCAAGGGCAGGCAGCACATGGACGGGCGGCGGGCGCTCGTGTACTCGCGCATCCGCACGAACCGGCTCGACCCGTCGGAGACCGATATCGCCCGCGGGGGCCGCCAGCAGGCGGTCGCGGAGGCCGTGGGCGACGAGATCGCGAGCTTGGGGACGTTCCTGCGCCTCCCGTTCGCGGGCGACTCGCTCGCGGCGCCGCTCGCGACCGACCTCTCCGCCTGGGAGCTCGCGCAGCTCGGCTGGGTCCGCTTCCGCGCGGACTCCTCGAAGTCGCTGCATTGCCGGCTGGGCGGCGAGCCCGCGACGATCGGCGGAGAGTCCGTGATCATCGGCACCGAGGGGAACGTCGACGCGATCTCGATGTTCCTGCGCCGCTCGGCGCCGCTCGCGCCGCCGAAGGGCGCGACGTACGCGCCCGGCTGCACGAGGCGCTGAGGGGCTAGGAGTCGCCGGAGGGCTTGGGCTTGTCCGAGCCGGACTTCTCGGACGCGGCCTTCTCCGCGGGCTTCTCCGCCGGCTTGTCCGCGGACGAGGCGGAGTCCCCATCGCGGCGCGACTTGCCGCGTCCGTAGTCGGTCGAGTAGAAGCCCGACCCCTTGAAGTGGACCGCGACCGGGAAGAGGAGCTTCTCGACGGGGCCGGCGCCGCACACGGGGCACGCCGCGGGCGGTGGCTCGGTCATCTTCTGGAAGAGCTCGAACGTGTGGGCGTTCGGGCAGCGGTACTCGTAGATCGGCACGTGCGAAGGCTAACGGCCGTGCTGGACCTCGGAGCCCTCGCGCTCCTGCTCGAGCAGCTCGAGGTAGCAGGGCGCGCTCTCGAACGCCGCGAGCCCGCGCGCACGGCCCCGGTGTCGCTGGACGCGCCGCCGCCGGTTGACGGCCGCGACGGCCGCGGACGCGCCGACGAGCCCGCCCAGGACGAAGGTCCGGAAGCCGCGCCGCTGGTCGCCGTCCATTCTCTGATCTTACGATCCCGCGTGTGCTCGTCTGCGCGCTCGGCGATCTCACGCTCGACGTCCTCGTCCGCCTCGAGGAGCGGGTCGCACCCGGTGGCGACGTCGACGCGGAGATCCTGCTCGGCTCCGGCGGTCAGGCGGCGAACGTCGCAGCCTGGGCGTCCGAGCTCGGAGCGAGCTCCCGCTTCCTCGGGAAGCGCGGCGACGACGACGCAGCCCGCCTCGCCTGCGAGGGCCTCGCCGCGCACGGTGTGGACGTCGTCGGCCCGTCGGTCGGTCGCGGCGCTGTCGTCTGCTCGCTCGTCGAGCCCGGCGGGGAGCGCTCGATGGCGTCCGACCGCGGCGCTGCCGCCGAGCTCGCGCCGGACGAGGTCGATCCTCGGTGGCTCGAAGGCTGCGACCACCTCTTCGTCTCCGGCTACGCCCTGCGAGGCGAGCGGTCGCGGGCGGCGACCGCCCTCGCGGTCGAGCTCGCGCGCGCGGAGGGCGCTGGCGTCAGCGTCGACCTCTCGTCCTGGATCGCGATCCGCGACGCGGCGCCGGGCAGCTTCCGGGAGGCGGTCGCGGCGCTCGCGCCGGACGCCGTCTTCGCGAACGAGGACGAGGAGCGCGCGCTCGGCGGCCCCCTGCCCGGTACGACGTGGATCCTCAAGCGCGGCGCGCGCGGCTGCTCGTTCGACGGGGAGGAGCGACCGGCGCTGCCGGTCGAACGGGTGGTCGACGCGACGGGCGCCGGGGACGCGCTCGCCGCCGGCTGGATCGTCGGCGGGCCGGAGTTCGCGCTCGAGGCGGCCGCGCGCTGCGTCGCGAGGCTAGGGTCGATGCCATGAGCTCGCGTGCGGGATCCGTGGGCATCGCCTCGATGAGCCAGGAAGACGCACAAGCGATTGCGGGCTGGGCGTACGAGCCTCCGTACGATTTCTACGACTGGCACGCAGACGCGGACGACGTGGAGGAGCTCCTCGACCCGGCGCGCCGTGATGACCGGTACTTCTCGGCGTTCGACTCCACCGGCGGCCTGATCGGCTTCTACTCGTTGCGGCCGGAGGGAGATGTCGTCGTGGTCGGCCTGGGGCTCCGGCCCGACCTCACTGGTCGAGGTCTGGGCCTCTCGTTCCTCGAGGACGGCCTGGCTCACGCCCGCGAGCGTCACCGGCCCGCGGCCTTCCGGCTGAGCGTCGCCGAGTTCAACACGAGGGCGATCACGGTCTACGAGCGC
>DASSCD010000114.1:0-3270 GCA_035698005.1 Gaiellaceae bacterium
GAAGCTCGAGGACCGCGGCCCCGTGCTCTACCGGCAGACCCGCGTGGGCAAGGACGGAGTCGACTTCGACGTGCTCAAGCTGCGCACGAGGGTCGTCGGCGCCGAGCGCATGGGGGCCGGGTACGCGGTCGACCAGGGCGACCGGCGCATCACCAGGGTCGGCCGCATCCTGCGCCGGACCTCCATCGACGAGCTGCCGCAGCTCTGGAACATCCTGCGTGGCGACATGAGCGTGATCGGCCCGCGCCCGACGCTGCGCTATCAGGTCGAGCAGTACGACGAGCACCAGCGCCACCGGCTCGACGTGCGGCCTGGCCTGACGGGGTGGGCGCAGGTGCACGGCCGGGCGGAGCTGCCCTGGGCCGACCGCATCGAGCTCGACGTCTGGTACGTCGAGCACCGCTCGCCGCGCATCGATCTCGAGATCCTCCTGAGGACGCCGCTCGCGCTCTTCCGCGGGACCTACCGTGGGGCGACCGGCGGCTGGCGCTAGCGCTGATCCAACACCCTGAAGGGCGTCCGCTTCGCGGCCGCTGCGAGGGTGACCGGCTAGGCGATGCCCTTCGCGCGGAGCACGGAGCGGTACAGGCGGTCGACGTCGTCGACGAGGCGCGAGACGGAGTAGCGCCGCAGCACGCGCTCCCGTCCCGCCTCGCCGAGCCGCGCCCGCAGCGCCGCATCGCCGGCGAGCGTCGCCAGCCTGTCCGCCGCCCCTGCGACGTCGCCCGCCTCGACGAGGAACCCGTCGACGCCGTCGCGGACGACGTCGGGCACGCCGCCCACGCGGTTCGCGACCACGGGCGTCCCCGACGCGAGCGACTCGATCGCGCTCACCGGCGTCCCCTCGTTCACCGAGGGGAGCAGGAAGGCGTCGAACAGCCGGTAGTAGCCCGCGACGTCCTCCTGGTAGCCGACGAAGAAGCAGTGGCGGGCAATCCCGAGGTCGTGTGCGATCTGCTCGAGGCGTCCGCGGTCCGGGCCGTCCCCGACGAGGCAGAGCACGGCGTCGACGCCGCGGTCGCGGGTCGCGCGGAGGATCTCGAGTGTCGAGGCCGTGTCCTTCACCCCGGTCATGCGCCCGACCCAGCCGACGACGAACGCGCCCTCGGGTATGCCGTACAGCCGGCGGTAGTCGAGGTCGGCCGTCGGATCTCCTAGCCGCTCCTCGAGCGGGATCCCGAGCCGGATCACCGCGAACTTCTCTCGCGGGGCAATGCCGAGCTCGACGAGCTCGTCGCGCACCTCCGGGCTCACCGCGACGAGCACGTCGGAGACGCGCGCGAGCGTCCGCTCGACCTCGCGGAAGAACGCGGTGCGCCTCGCCCCGAAGTAGCCCTTGAGCACGTGCCCGTGGAAGGTGTGGATGACGACCGGAGGCCGCGCGCGCCCGGCGAGCAGTGCGGCCGCTCGGCCGATCGCGCCGGCCTTCGCCGTGTGCGTGTGCAGGACGTGCGGGCGCTCCTCGCGGATGATCTCGGCGAGCCGCTGGATCGAGCTCGCGTCGTGGCGGAACGAGACCTCCCGCTCCATTTCGGGGACGCTCACGACGGCGACGCCGAGGCGCTGCGCGACGAACGCCATCGAGTCCTCGCCGCGCGCGAGGCTCCCGGCGACGAGCGTCGTGTGGTACCCGCGTGTCTCGAGACCGGCCGCGAGGTTCGAGACGTGGATCGCCGGGCCGCCCATGTTCAGGCGCGCGATGACGCGGAGTACGCGGATCGGCCCATTCTCGGAGCGCACGGCGCCTCACGTTAGCCGGGAGCCGCCGGAGTCCTCCGGCGGACGCCCGGCACGCGAGTACGCTCTCCGCTCGTGACGGTCGTCCTCCTGACCTGCGCGGGCCAGCGCGTGGACATCGTGCGCGCCTTCCGGGCCGCGGGCGCGGTCGCGCTCGCTGCGGACGCGGACCCGCTCGCCCCCGCGCTCTACCACGCCGACCGGCAGGCGATCGTCCCCCGCATCGCCGATCCCGCCTACGTGGACACGCTCGCCGGGCTCGTGCGCGAGCACGACGTGCGCCTCGTCGTCCCGCTCAACGACCTCGACCACCCGGTGCTCTCCCGCGAGCGCGACGCGCTCGAGCCCGCGCTGCTGCTGCTCCCGGAGGCGGACGTGTGCGAACGGATGTCGGACAAGCTCGAGGCCCACCGCTTCTTCGTCGCGAGCGGGATCCCGTCCCCACGGAGCTGGGCGCCGGACGACGTCCCCGACGACGCTCGCTACCCGCTGCTCGTCAAGGCGCAGCAGGGCTTCGGCTCGCGTCACATCTTCCGCGCCGACGACCCGGAGCAGCTCGGGTTCTTCCTCCGCTACACGACCGTCCCCTCATTCGTGCAGGAGCGGTGCCTCGGCGAGGAGTTCTCGATCGACGTCCTCTGCGACATGGAAGGCCGCTGCCTGAACGCGATCCCGCGCACGATGCTGCTCTCCAAGGGAGGCGAGTCGATCAAGGGCGCATCGATCCGGGACCGCGAGCTGATCGAGCACGGCGCCCGCGTCGCGGAGACCGTCGGGATCAAGGGGCCCGCGAACGTGCAGTGCTTTCGCGAGCCGGACGGGAGCCTGCCCGTGACCGACGTGAACACGCGCTTCGGCGGCGGGTTCCCGCTCCCGCTCGCTGCCGGCGGCCGCTACCCGGAGCTCGCCCTCGCGCTCGCGCGCGGCGAGAGGCCCGAGCCGAGGCTCGGGGACTTCGAGGAGGGCGTCGTCATGACGCGCTTCTTCTCCGAGGTCTGCCTGCGCCGCGACGGGGACGGCTCGCTGGAGGCGTTCGGTCTGTCCGCGGAATCCGGGATCCGCTAGCGCGGATCCCGGTCGCGGAAACCCCTGAAGGCGACCGCTGCGCGGTCGCTGCCGTTTCGTCTCCGTCCACGCCGTAGCATTCAGCGGCTCATGCGCTACGTCGTCACCGGCGCCGCCGGGTTCATCGGCTCGCACCTCCTCCGCGCCCTCCTCGAGCGCGGCCACGACGCGACCGGGTGGGACGCGTTCACCGACTACTACGACCCGACGCTGAAGGAGGAGAACGCGAGCGGGCTGCCCGTCGAGCGCGTCGACCTCGTCGACGACGCCCTCGAGCTGGAGGGTGTGGACGGCGTCTTCCATCTCGCCGGCCAGCCGGGCGTGCGCAGCTTCGGCAGCGTGTTCCCGACCTACGTGCGCCAGAACGTCGTCGCGAGCCAGCGCCTCTTCGAGGCGGCGGTCGCGGCGCGAGCCCGCACCGTGCTCGCCTCGTCGTCCTCGATCTACGGCGACGCCGCCTCCTTCCCG
>DASSCD010000115.1:0-5191 GCA_035698005.1 Gaiellaceae bacterium
GAGGGCGAGCACGATCGCCGCCTCGACGAGCGCCCCCGCGAGGCCGCCGTGCGCGACTAGGACTGCGTCAGCAGCCACATCCCGCCGAGCGTGTACACGACCATCAGCGCGAGCATGGGCAGCTGAGCCTCGAGCGCCCGACGGCGCCCCTCGAACACCGCGACCGCACGATCGTGCGCCACCGCGAGCCCGGCGACGTGCCCGACGACGAGCGCCGCCACCTGCACGTACCAGATCGTCTCCTGCGTGACCGGCGCGAGGTTCGGCGCGTAGTCGGCGGTGCCGAAGAAGTCCCACCCGCGCCCGAACGGGTCGGACACGAGGGGGATGATGAACTGCCCCTCCCGGATGAAGAGCGAGAAGTAGTGCGCGACCATGTACGCCGCAGCGATCGGCACGAGCGGAAGGACGAAGTCGGGGACGAGCGACCGGTCGACGTGCCCGAGCGCCTGCGCGGCCGCGACGGCCGCGAGGTACGCGGCGAGGATCGTGACGATGACGAGCGCCAGGCCGCCGAGGTTCAGGAACGTCACGGCGAGATCGACGACGCGCTGGGACGAGTCCAGGAGGTTGGTGCGCAGGTCGTTGACCAGGTCGGCCCAGTTGCTCGTGCGGCTGAACCCGTCGAAACCCGTCGAGCCGAGCATGACGCCGACGAACACGAGCGTGCCCCGGACGCGCTCGTCTCCTGCAAGCCCCGTGAACGGCCAGCGGACGACGACCGAGCCGTCGCGGGCAGCGAACGGGGCGATCCGCGCGAGCAGCCCGAAGGCGACGGCGAAGCCCTCGCCGTTCCTGGTCCAGACGTCGCGTCCGAAGACCGCCATCCCGGCCAGCGCCCAGTAGGAGTAGAGCGAGATCGCGATCGCGAGCGTGCGCGGGTAGCCGGGGTCCGGGTGCGCGAGCTCGAGGGAGACGAACGCGAGGAGGGCGCCGGCCGCCGGGTAGCGGCCCCAGGCGCCCGACCACTCGAGCACGGGCCTCGCCTCGCGGCCGCCGCGCTCGAGCAACCAGACGGTCGCGTCGGCGAGCGAGCGCCACGGGCTGAGGACGCTCCACACGTTGCCAAAGAGCAGCGACAGCAGCGGCAGCCCGAGCCAGAACGTGATGTAGACGAAGGTCGGAGCGAAGTTCAGGAGCTCGACCGTCGTCCCGAGGAGTGCGGCCGAGAGCGTCAGCGCGAGCAGCCCGACCGAGGCCGCGCCGAGGACGATGCGCACCGCTCGGGAGAGCACCACGCGGCCGAATGCCGCCGGCACCCCGCGTCCACGCGCGCGTGCCTCGAGCAGGGGCCGACGCCAGAGAACCACCAGGAGGACGAACGACGCGACGAGCACCAGGACCGCGCCCACGAAGAAGTAGATCGCGGGAACGGGCAGGTCGCGGACGACCCCGATCCCGTGGGCGAGGGGAGTCACGGGCGAGCTCTACGCCCGTAAGGAGGGAGGGGTGCGGGCAACCGGGTGCTTCCCCGCGCTCGAAGAAAGAAGGGGGCACGCGGGGGAAACCTTGTCTCCACCGCGAACGCGAGCCGCGGGCGAGCGTTGGTCACGGCTCGATGGTGATGTCCGCGATCTGGACCCCTCGGTTCTCGAGCTCTGCCTCGCAGCGGCCCGGGATCGTCGCGCGGAACGCGAGCGTGACGGTGCCTCCGGCCGCCACGTCACGCGAGATGTCGTAGCAGTGCAGGTGGATCTCGTCCGCCACGTCCGAGGTCACCACGAGCCGGACGCGGTCGCCCTGGTCGACCGTCGCCCGCACGATGCCTCCCTGCGGGGCGCCGCCGACGACGGTCACGCGCACGACGGTCGGCTTCTCGACCTCTGGCTCGGTCGTCGTCTGCGACGTCGTCGTCGTGGTGGTCTCCGACGTCGTCTGCGTCGTCGTCTCGGTCGTCGTGCCCGACGCCTCGTCGTCCCCGCCGCAGGACGCCAGCGCGAGCGACCCCGTGAGAAGCGCGGCCGACACGAGGAGCACCGTCGTGCGCCGCGTCGCTTGCACGTGCGCAGCCTAGCCACGGGCCCGGAGCGCGCCCCCTGGGACCGTCACCGTCCCATCAGGACTGCACGGGCGACCGGCGCCCAGCGCATCGAGAACTCCGGGTCGAGCGCGAGCGCCTGCCGGTACGAGTCGCGCCTCGCAGCAGCATCTCCCGCGCAGCCCTGGGCGTAGCCGAGATGGAAGTGCAGGACCGGGTCCTCGGTCCCCAGGCGCAGGGCCCGTCGCGCGAACGGGAGCGCCTCCGAGCACCGCCCTGCACGCGCCAGCGCCCACGCGAGCGCGTCGTAGCCGTAGATCGACGGCCGGGCAGCTCGCGCGCGGCGCGCGATCTCGACCGTCTCCCGCGGCCGGATCAGGTTGTCGGCCCGGTAGACGGCCGACTCGAGATCGACCCGGACCCCGTTCGCCGCGAGCAGCCGGTCGACGACGCCGACGGTCGCCCGCTGACGGTCAGCCTGCACATGGCGACCGGAGCGGTCGAGGAGATCGGCGAGGAGCGAGAGCGCGTGGGAGGTCGGAAGCGCGTCCGCGGCGCGCCGCGCGTGCGCGATCGCGCTCTCGATGCGACCGTCCGCAGCCTCGATCCGGGCGAGCTCGACGCGGGCGCTCGGGTAGCCAGGCACTGCCCGTAGCGCCGCTCGCGCGTCACGACGAGCCTCGCGCCTCCGCCCGAGCGCACGCTCGAGCTTCGCGACCTCGACCAGCGCCCAGGCGGTGGGCTCGGGCTGTCCTCCCGACGCGTCGAGCGCAAGTCGCATCGCCGCGAGCGCGCCCTCGCGGTCGCCGACGAGCTCGCGCGCGTACGCGACGCGTGCGTAGGAGGCGAGGCTCGGCCGCAGCGAGACCATCCGCTCGAACGCGGCGAAGGCCTCGGGGTAGCGCCCGAGCTCGACGAGCGCGTCGCCGATCACGCCGAAGGGGCGCGCGGACCCGGGCAGCAGACGACGGGCACGCCTCCCCTCGACAAGGGCCGCCCGGAACTCGTGCCGGATCAGCGCGAGCGACCCGAGGCCGAGGACGGCGTTCGCCTCGTCGGGCCGGGCGCGCAGCGCGCGACGGAGCGCCGTCTCGGAGCGCGGGAGGAACCCGGCATCTCCCGTCTCCCGCCAGCGCAGCTGGTACGCGAACCCGAGCTGCACGAGGAGCTCGGGGTCGCGGGGTGTGACCCGCGCCTGCTGCTCGAGCGCGGCGACGGCGCCGGCGGAGACACCGCCCGCCGTCCCCCCGAGCGCCCGCTCGGCGAGCGCTGCGGGTGCGGCGGGCGACGGCCCGGCCGAGGGAGACTCGGCGAGGACGCCTCCGACGAGCCCGCCGAGGGCGAGCGCGACCGCGATCGCGCCGCCCACGACGAGTGCCGTCCTGCGTCCCATGCCGAGCGCCGCCCTCCCCTACCGATGCCCGGTGTGCTCGTAGCCACGGTTGGGCGCCGCGACGTACGGGAACGAGGACAGGAAGGCGTTCTCGTTCGCGTCGACGCCGTCGCCGATCGCGTTGTTCGGCGACAGGTTGCAGAGGCCGAGCGCCCCGGCGAGGATCGGCCCGTAGCCGCATGCGACCGCACGAACCTCGATGTCGGTCACGTCGTCCGCGAGCCGCCTCCCGTTCGGGAAGCCCTGGAAGTCCCCGGCGAGCGCTCCGAGCGGGCTCGGGCTCGCTGCCGGCGGGATCGCGGTGTTCAGCCGCAGCAGGTCCGCCTGCACGCTGCCGGTGAAGTTGAGGCCTGGCACGCCGGTCAGGAGCACGGCGACGAGGTCGTCGCGGCCCATCGTCTGTGTGTCGGGCAGCACCGGGTAGAGCAGGTTCACGAGGCCGGCGAGCTCGGGCGTCGTGTAGTGCTGGAGGAATTGCGCATCGTCCTTCGGATCGGACTCGTTCCAGCGGTCCTTCTTCCCGAGCGGAATCAGCACCTCGTTCACGAGCGGGTTGCCGAGCCGGGACACCTGCACCATCGGCCCCTGCGCGTCGAACGTGCCGTCGCCGCGCAGGATGGTGATCTTGGGCCGACTGGCGCTCGCGTAGATCCCGATCGTCCCGTCCGCCGCCGGCGCACGGAGCAGGTCCGTCTTCGGGACCTGGATCGCAATCGTGTGCGTGTTGTAGTTCTTCACGCCGTCCTTGCCCGCCTCCATTGCGAGCGGGATCAGGTGCGCGGCGTTGAACGGCCGGAGGCCCGCCAGGTCGAAGATCGACCCGAGGTCGACGAAGAACGGGTCGTCGCGCGGCCCCGCGAACGCCTTCCGGCCGGAGCCGAGGTCGACGACGCCCGCGAACGGGTCGTACGACGGGTTCGACCGGGGCCCGACTTTCGCCGGCGGGACCGGCAGGTTCGAGCCGAGCACGGCCGAGCCGGACGACGTCACACGGGTGACCGAGTAGGTCTGCCGGACGTTGAGGTCCCGATCCGCGAACGACGTGACCGGGCCGGTGTTGTAGAGGAACGTGTTCGGATTCGAGACGGTGGTCTTGAACCGGAACCGGTAGACGACGTCCTCGCGCGCGTCACCGTCGTTGTCGACGTTGAGCTCGTAGAGGACGGTCGGGTCGAACCGGTTGTAGTTCGGCCCGCCCGCGGGGTCCTCGAACGGGATGTAGTTCGCGATGAGCGTGACCGTGTCCGGCCGGTCCGGGCTCACGAACGCGTAGACGTCCGTGTTGTCGGCGGCCGGGTCGTCCGAGATCAGCGGCGCCTCCCGATGGCTTGAGGCCTTCGCCCCGGACGGACCGGCGGCCCCGGCGAACGCCGCCGCGGCGACGGCCGCGGTGACGAGGCCGGTGAGCACGAGCAGTCCCCTCTTCATGCCTCTCTCCTTTCCCGAGGTTGGATCGAGGCTTGTTCGACCGAGGCGGGCGTCCGGTTCGGTTACGGTCCGTGGGACGCGAGCGAGCGAGGAGCGGCGATGGACACCGAGCAGTACGTCGTCTGGATCACGACGAGGCGCATCCGGGAGGGCAGCTACGAGGACTTCCGCAAGGCGTGGCGCCCGACCGAGTTCCCCGAAGGGATGCTCCGCGCGTACGAGTGCTTCTCGGAGGACTCGAACGAGGTGGTCGGGATCTCGACCTGGGACTCACTCGAGTCCCGCGAGCGCTACCGCACCTCGGAGGTCGAGGCGGCCCGCCGCGAGGCGATGGCGCCGTTCGTCGAGGCCGAGAGCTCGGGGCTCTACGTCGGCCACGAGCTGAAGATCCC
>DASSCD010000116.1:0-7054 GCA_035698005.1 Gaiellaceae bacterium
TGCTGAACTGCGGCGACCCCGCCGCGACCTGGGCGAGGTCCTGCTTCGGCTGTGCAGGCGCCGCGCCGACCGGTGCGACGACCGCGGTGGCCGCGACGGCCGCGGCTCCGAGGATGACGAGTGCAGTGCGCATTACCCACCTCCTTGTCGAGTGTACGTACAAGGACTGTACAGAATGCGCGGAAGTCAGCGCAAGCGTCAGAGCCTTTACTTAACAAAACCTGGAGATTTCGTGGCTCAACTTGTATAGGGTATGTCCCAACTATGGACGTCTGGAAGGGCATTGGGCAGGTCGTCGCCGGCCGCCGAGGGAAGTTCGTCGTGCTCGGTGCGTGGCTCCTGCTGGTGGGAGCCCTGGGGCCGCTCGCCGGGCGCTTCGAGACCGTGCAGGAGAACGAGCCCTCCAGCTTCCTCCCGGAGAGCGCCGAGTCCGTCGCGGTGCTGGAAGCCGCCGATGGTTTTCGGGCCGGCGAGTCGACGCCGGCCATCGCGGTCTTCCGGAATCCCGCAGGGCTCGGCGATGAGGGGCGCGAGGCCGCTCAGCAGGCTCGCGAGCGGATCGCGAGCGCGGGGCTCGCTGGCGTGGGCCGTGTGCCGCCGCCGGCGTTCTCGGCGGACGGCACGGCAGCCGTTGTGCCGATCCCCATCACCGCGGGCGGGGAGGAGGACGTCCTGATCGGGGCGGTCGAGGACTCGCGCGAGCTCGTCAGGGAGGGCTTGCCGGACGACGTCCAGGTCGAGGTGACCGGGCCCGCCGGGTTCTCGGCGGATGCCTCCAAGGCGTTCGAGGGCATCAACTCGACCCTGCTCTTCGCCACTGCCGGCCTCGTGTTCGTGCTGCTCGTCCTGATCTACCGGAGCCCGATCTTCTGGGTGCTTCCACTCTTGACCGTGCTCTTCGCCGAGGCCGTGGTGCGGGGGCTCGGGACGCTGCTCGCGGACGCCGGGCTTCTGATCAACGGCCAGACGGGCGGCATCCTGCTGGTTCTCGTCTTCGGCGCAGGGACCGACTACGCGCTTCTCCTGACCGCGCGCTATCGCGAGGAGCTCCACCGCGTCGAGGACAAGCACGAGGCGATGCGGATCGCGCTCCGTCAGGGCGGCCCCGCGATCGCGGCCTCCGCGGGCACCGTCGTCGCCGCCCTCCTCTGCCTCTCGGTAGCCGATGTCAACTCCGTCGCGGGGCTCGGCCCCGTAGGCGCGCTCGGGGTCGCGGTCGCGGCGATCGCCATGCTGACGCTGCTGCCCGCGCTGCTCCTGGTGGGCGGGCGGCGGGCGTTCTGGCCCTTCGTCCCGCGCCAGGGGACGGACGCAGGTGTCGGTCGCGGGTTCTGGAGCGGCCTCGGCAAGCGGATCGAGCGCCGCTACCGAGCCGCGTGGATCGGGACCGCGCTCGTGCTTGGGGCGCTCGCCCTGGGAACGCTCGGGCTCGACGACGACCTCACGACCGCGAACCTCTTCCGCGGCTCGGTCGAGTCGGTTCGAGGACAGGAGCTGCTCGAGCAGGCCTTCCCGGCGGGAGCGAGCGCCCCCACCGTTGTCCTCGTGACCGATCCGGCGCGGGCGGAGGACGCGCGGGAGGCGGCACGGGCGGCGGAGCACGTCGCCGCAGTGGGCGAGATCGAGGGCGGCGAGCCCGGCGCCCGGTTCGAGGTCACGCTGGACGCGGACCCGTTCGGCGAGGGCGGCTTCGCAGCGATCGAGCTCTTGCGGGCGGATCTGCGCGCCGCTGTCGGCGACGTCGTGCTCGTCGGAGGCACGACCGCCGAGGAGGCGGACCTGAGAGCCGCGATCGAGCGCGACACGAAGCTCATCGTCCCGCTCGTCCTGATCGTCGTATTCGTGATCCTCATACTCCTGCTGCGCTCGCTCGCGGCGCCCGCGATGCTCGTGGCGACCGTCGTGCTGTCGTTCGTGGCCGCGCTCGGCGCAAGCCTGTTCCTCTTCGAGCTCGTCGCGGACTTCCCGGGCGAGGATCCGAGCTACCCGCTCTTCGCCTTCATCTTCCTGGTCGCCCTCGGGGTCGACTACAACATCTTCCTGATGGCGCGCGTGCGCGAGGAGGCTCTCTCGATGCCGACGCGGGAGGCCACCCTCAAGGGCCTTGCGGTCACGGGGGGCGTGATCACCTCCGCGGGGATCGTCCTCGCGGGGACCTTCTCGGTCCTCGCGGTGCTTCCCCTGGTCGCACTCACGCAGGTCGGATTGACCGTCGCGCTCGGCGTCCTGCTCGACACGTTCGTCGTGCGCTCGGTGCTCGTGCCGGCGCTGACGCTCGACCTCGGCGAGCGAGCGTGGTGGCCCTCCCGCCTTTGGCGAGAGCGCCGTCACCCGGCCGAGGTCGCTCCGGCGGAGAGGGCCGCGTGAGCACGGCCGAGAAGCTGCTCAGGATCGGGGAGCTCTCGCGGCGCGTCGGCGTCCCCGTCGAGTCGCTGCGCGCGTGGGAGCGGCGGTATGGCCTTCTCTCCCCGAGCCGGACCCCGGGCGGGTTTCGCCTGTACGGAGAGGACGACGTCGCGCGGGTGCTCGCCATGCGCGCGAACGTCGAGCTCGGGCTGTCCGCGGGGGAGGCCGCCCGGCTCGCGCTGGCCGAGGACGACGCAGCCGCGACGCCTGTCCCCGCGCGCGAGGCCAGCGACCTCGCGGACGCCCTCGACCGCTTCGACGAGGCGCGAGCCCAGGCCGTTCTCGACCGGCTGCTGGCGGCGCTGACCCTCGACGTCGTGCTCCGCGACGTGCTCGTCCCGTACCTCCGCGAGCTCGGGGAGCGCTGGGCTCGCGGCGACGCGACCGTCGCGCAGGAGCACTTCGCGAGCAACCTCCTGCACGGGCGGCTGATGGCACTCGCGCGCTCGTGGGACCTCGGCACCGGCCCGCGTGCGGTCCTCGCCTGTGCGGAGGGCGAGCTGCACGACCTGCCGCTCGTCTGTTTCGGTCTGGCACTGCGTGCTCGCGGCTGGCGGGTCAGCTACCTGGGTGCGGACACGCCGGTGGCCTCGCTCGTGGAGGCGGCTCGGACGCTCGAGCCCGAGGCCGTCGTCGTCTCCGGCACGATCGCTGGTTCGCTCGACGGCGTCCTCCCGCGCCTGAGGGAGGTCGCGCTGCACGCCCCGCTCTATCTCGCCGGCGCGGCCGCCACCGAGGACGCCGCGCGACGCGCTCACGGCGAGCTGCTCGGCGAGGACGTCGTGGCGGCGGCCGAGCGGCTCAGCCGGCGGCGTGGCTGAGCACCGCACTTCCGCACCCGACCGCTGGGGGACGGGCGAGACCGTGGCTGCATCGGGTGCGGTCGAGTCGCGTCAGTGGATCGCGCTCGAGCGGTCCGTGGTCTCCGCCGACGCGGCGGCGGCGGAGGAGCTCGGACGCCGGTACCTCGCGGATATCGGTCCCTTCACGCACGGTCTCGTGACGGCGAGAGGCGCGGCGGCAGGGACGGCGCTCGTCCTCGCCCGCGGTTCCGCTGCTCCGCTTCGGAGCGGCGACCACCGAAGTCGAGGAGGGGGCGGTCGCCTGCCGCTTCCACATCACGGGGGGCTTCCTCGCCGCGCGCGCCGGCGGCTCGCTGCGAATCGCACAGCGCACCGCGCCACCACAGCTCGAGCTTGCCGTCGTCGGCTACCTCCCCCGGCTCGGGACCAGCCGCCGGAGTCGGTCGCTGCGCCGGTGGCTGTACAAGAGCCTTCAGGCGCGCGCGCACCGCGCGATCAGCCGAAGGTTCCTCGAGGGCGCAGCCGAGGAAGCCCGCTCGTGAGGGCGGTGGTGTTCGATGGAATGGCTCCACCTCGTGACACCGGTGAACGCGGCCGTCGCCCGGCCCGCTGATCGACGGGCTGCGAACGCCGACCGTGGTGCGCGACACGCGCATCCGCTCGCTCGTGCCCTTCGAGCCGACGGCGTTCTGACGACGCCGTCCGCGACGCGCTCGGCGCCGACGGCGAGGCGTCGCGCCCCTAGCGCCGGCCGGCGAGCTCGTCGACCCGGCAGTGACCGTATGCGCCCTCGCGGCCGCACCGACGAGCCTGGGTCTCCGCGGGCTCGGGACCTTCGTGTCATCCGCCCTCCCTTGCTCCGCGTGCGCTATACCTGGACTATCGCCACGTCCAAGCCCGTCGAGCAGCTCGAGCGAGTCGTCATCCGCTTCGCCGGGGACTCGGGTGATGGCATGCAGCTGACCGGAGACCGCTTCACGAGCGAGACCGCGGTCTTCGGGAACGACCTCGTGACGCTGCCGGACTTTCCGGCGGAGATTCGCGCGCCGGCGGGCTCGCTTCCGGGCGTGTCGGGCTTCCAGGTGCACTTCGCGGACCACGACATCCTCACGCCGGGAGACCAGCCGAACGTCCTCGTCGCGATGAACCCGGCCGCGCTGAAGGTCAACGTCGGCGACCTCCCGAAGGGCGCGACGCTGATCGTCAACACCGACGCGTTCTCCGACCGCAACCTGCAGAAGGCTGGCTACCAGGCGAATCCGCTGGAGGACGGTACGCTCGCGGACTTCCACGTCCATCCTGTCGCGCTCTCCTCGATGACCGTCGAGGCGCTGAAGGAGGTCGACGGGATCACGTCTCGGGAGGCGGAGCGCTCGAAGAACTTCTTCGCGCTCGGGCTCATGTCCTGGCTCTACCACCGCCCGGTCGAGGGCACGCTCGGGTTCATCGAGACGAAGTTCGCACGCCGGCCCGAGATCGCCGAGGCGAACACGAGGGCCTTCAAGGCGGGCTGGAACTACGGAGAGACCTCCGAGGACTTCGCCGTGTCCTACGAGGTCGCCCCCGCGAAGCTCGCACCAGGCACGTACCGCCAGATCTCCGGAAACTCGGCGCTCACGTACGGCCTCATCGCGGCGAGCAGGCTCTCCGGTCTCCCGCTCTTCCTCGGCGCCTATCCGATCACGCCCGCCTCGGACGTTCTCGAGCAGCTCGCGAGCCTGAAGCAGTTCGGAGTCAGGACCTTCCAGGCGGAGGACGAGATCGCGGCCTCGGGCGCTGCGCTCGGAGCCGCGTTCGGAGGTGCTCTCGGCGTGACCACGTCGGCCGGCCCGGGGATCGTCCTGAAGTCGGAGACCGTGGGCCTCGCCGTGACGCTCGAGCTGCCGCTGCTGATCGTGGACATCCAGCGCGCGGGACCGTCGACCGGGATGCCCACGAAGCCGGAGCAGGCGGACCTGCTGATGGTCCTCTTCGGCAGGAACTCGGAGTCGCCGGTGCCGGTCGTGGCCGCATCCACGCCCGCAGGATGCTTCGACGCCGCGATCGAGGCGGCACGGATCGCGATCAAGTACCGAACGCCGGTCTTCCTGCTCTCGGACGCGTACCTGGCGAACGGGTCCGAGCCCTGGCGCATCCCGGACGTCGTGTCGCTCCCTGACATCTCGACCGAGTTCGCGACGGAGCCGAACGACGGCGAGGGCTTCCTCCCGTACCGGCGCGACGCCGAGACGCTCGCCCGTCCCTGGGCGATCCCCGGCACTCCCGGCCTCGAGCACCGCATCGGCGGACTCGAGAAGCAGGACGAGACCGGCAACGTCTCGTACGACCCGGAGAACCACGACCTGATGGTGCGCCTGCGCGCCGCCAAGGTCGCAGGGATCGCGGCGGACATCCCCGAGCTCGAAGTGGACGATCCCGACGGCGCCGACACGCTGGTCCTGGGCTGGGGCTCTACGTACGGCTCGATCGGCGCTGCGGCGCGCCGCGTACGCGCGAGCGGGCGGAGCGTCGCCGTCGCCCACCTCCACCACCTGAACCCGTTCCCACGGAACACTGGTGAGGTCGTCCGGGGCTACGAGAAGGTGCTCGTGCCCGAGATCAACCTCGGCCAGCTCCGGATGCTGCTCCGGGCCGAGTTCCTCGTCGACGCGGTCGGCTACAACAAGGTGCGCGGGCGCCCGTTCCGGGCCGCAGAGCTCGCCGACGCGATCACGGCGCTGGTGGACGCCTGACATGGCCGAGGGCAACGGCAACGTCGTCCAGCTGACGGCGAAGGACTTCAAGTCGGACCAGGAGGTCCGCTGGTGCCCCGGCTGCGGGGACTATGCGATCCTCAACGTCATCCAGGGCTTCATGCCGGAGCTCGGGCTCTCTCGGGAGCGGATCGTCTTCGTCTCGGGGATCGGCTGTGCCGCCCGCTTCCCGTACTACATGCAGACGTACGGCATGCACTCGATCCACGGGCGCGCACCGGCGATCGCGACCGGGTTGGCGGTCAGCCGCCCGGATCTGTCCGTCTGGGTGGTGACCGGGGATGGCGACGCGCTCTCGATCGGCGGCAACCACCTGATCCACTCGCTTCGCCGCAACGTGAACCTCAAGATCCTGCTCTTCAACAACCGCATCTACGGTCTGACGAAGGGTCAGTACTCGCCGACGTCGGAGCTCGGGAAGGTGACGAAGTCGACGCCGATGGGCTCGCTCGACTACCCCTTCAACCCGCTCTCGATCGCGATCGGCGCTGAGGCGTCGTTCGTCGCGCGCGCGATCGACACCGACAAGAAAGGCCTGACCGAGGTGCTCGGTGCCGCTGCACGGCACCGTGGGTCGGCGTTCGTGGAGATCCTGCAGAACTGCAACATCTACAACGACGGCGCCTTCGACTACGTGCGGGAGGAGAAGGGGAACCGGATCTATCTCGAGAGCGGCGCGCCGATTCGCTTCGGCGCCGAGGGCGAGAAAGGGGTCGTGCAGGACGCGGACGGCTCGGCCCGGGTCGTGGACGTGGCCGAGTCAGGCGAGGACACGCTCCTCGTCCACGATGCGAGCCAGCGCGAGCCGAGCCTCGCGTTCGCGCTCTCCCGGCTGACGTTCGAGACGGACGGCGCCGTCCCGTTCGGAGTCTTCCGGAGCGTCGAGCGGCCCGTCTACGACGACCTGATGGGCGCGCAGCTCGAGCACGCGCGTGAGGCGCGGGGTGAGGGCGACCTCGAGGCGCTCCTCCACTCGGGCGACACCTGGGTCGTCCCGGGCAGCGGCTAGCTCTCGCGCAGGAAGCGCACGATCCGCTCGGCGATCTCCTCGCCCTTGTCCTCCTGCAGGAAGTGGCCCGCCCCCGCGACGAT